>NZ_JABMCW010000344.1:0-5479 GCF_013179705.1 Pseudomonas sp. CM25
TTGCGGCCCAGCTTCTGGTCATTGCGCACTGGCGCGGCAGCGACCGCCACTTCAGCGCCCTCCTCGCTCAGTTGCTCGCTTTCCAGGCCAGGGGCCGGGGCATGCTGGAACTGCATGCGGCTGGCCAGCTCCTCGGCCTCGCGGCGCAGGCGGGCTTCCTCTTCGACCGGGTCTTCGCGGCGAACCTGGACGTGCGACAGCACACGGATGGTATCGCGCTTGATCGACTCGAGCAGTTCCTGGAACAGGCTGAACGACTCGCGCTTGTACTCCTGCTTCGGGTTCTTCTGCGCATAACCACGCAGGTGGATACCGTGACGCAGGTGGTCCATGGTCGACAGGTGGTCTTTCCACAGATCGTCCAGCACACGCAGCAGGATCTGCTTCTCGAAGGTGCGCAGGGCGTCGATACCGGCCTGGTCTTCCTTCTCGGTGTAGGCCGTGGTGATTTCGCTGAGCAGCCGCTCGCGCAGGGTCTCTTCGTAGAGGTGATCGTCCTCGTCGAGCCACTGCTGGATCGGCAGCTTCATGGCGAAATCGCTGGCCAGCGCAGCTTCCAGGCCGGCCACGTCCCACTGCTCGGGCAGCGACTGCGGCGGAATGTGCTGGCTGATGGTAGCGTCCAGCACTTCCTTGCGGAATTCGACGATGGTGTCGCCGATGTTCTCGGCGGCCAGCAGGCTGTTGCGCATGTGGTAGATCACCTTGCGCTGCTCGTTGGCCACGTCGTCGTATTCGAGCAATTGCTTACGGATGTCGAAGTTGCGGCCTTCGACCTTGCGCTGGGCCTTCTCGATGGCGTTGGTGACCATGCGGTGCTCGATGGCCTCGCCCGACTGCATCCCCAGCGCCTTCATGAAGTTCTTCACCCGGTCAGAGGCGAAGATGCGCATCAGGCTGTCTTCCAGCGACAGGTAGAAGCGGCTGGAACCCGGGTCACCCTGACGGCCGGAACGGCCACGCAGCTGGTTGTCGATACGGCGCGATTCATGGCGCTCGGAAGCGATCACATGCAGGCCACCCGACTCGATCACCTGCTGGTGACGCTTCTGCCAGTCGGCCTTGATCTGGGCAATCTGCTCGGCCGTAGGGCTTTCCAGCGCGGCCACTTCGGCTTCCCAGTTACCGCCCAGCAGGATGTCGGTACCACGACCAGCCATGTTGGTGGCGATGGTCAGGGCACCCGGCGCGCCTGCTTGTGCGATGATCTCGGCTTCTTTTTCGTGATACTTGGCGTTGAGCACCTTGTGCTCGATGCCTTCCTGCTGCAGCAGGTTGGACATGTGCTCGGAGGTTTCGATGGTCGCCGTACCTACCAGCACCGGGCGGCCAAGGGTCATGCTTTCCTTGATGTCGGCAATGATCGCAGCGTATTTCTCGTCGGCGGTCAGGTACACCAGGTCGTTGAAGTCCTTGCGCGCCAGCGGCTTGTTCGGCGGGATGACCATCACGTTGAGCCCGTAGATGGACTGGAACTCGAACGCTTCGGTGTCGGCGGTGCCGGTCATGCCGGACAGCTTGGTGTACAGGCGGAAGTAGTTCTGGAAGGTGGTCGAAGCCAGGGTCTGGCTTTCGGCCTGGATGTTCAGGTTTTCTTTCGCTTCGATGGCCTGGTGCAGGCCCTCGGACAGGCGACGACCGGGCATGGTACGGCCGGTGTGCTCGTCGATCAGCAGCACCTGGCCGTCCTGGACGATGTACTCGACATTGCGATGGAACAGCTTGTGCGCGCGCAGGCCGGCATAGACGTGGGTCAGCAGGCCCAGGTTGTGCGACGAATACAGGCTCTCGCCCTCGGCCAGCAGGCCGGCCTGGGTGAGCATGTCTTCAATGTACTGGTGACCCGCTTCGTTGAGCTCGACCTGCCGGCTCTTCTCGTCGATGGTGAAGTGGCCTTCCTGGGTAACCTGGCCTTCCACTTCCTCGATGTGCTGCTTCAGGCGCGGGATCAGGCGGTTGATCTCGATGTACAGCTTGGAGCTGTCTTCGGCCTGGCCAGAGATGATCAGCGGGGTACGCGCTTCATCGATGAGGATGGAGTCGACTTCGTCGATGACCGAGAAGTTGAGTTCACGCTGGAACTTCTCTTCCTGGCTGAACGCCATGTTGTCGCGCAGGTAGTCGAAACCGAATTCGTTGTTGGTGCCGTAGGTGATGTCGGACGCGTACGCGGCGCGCTTTTCTTCCGGCGGCTGGAATGCCGAGACGATGCCGACCGACAGGCCGAGGAACTCGTACAGCGGGCGCATCCAGTTGGCGTCGCGGCGGGCCAGGTAATCGTTGACGGTGACCACGTGCACGCCTTTGCCCGACAGTGCGTTGAGGTACACGGCCAGGGTACCGACCAAGGTCTTGCCTTCACCGGTGCGCATTTCTGCGATCATACCCTCGTGCAGGGTCATGCCGCCGATCAGCTGCACGTCGAAGTGACGCATGCCCATCACGCGCTTGCCGGCCTCGCGCGCGACAGCGAAGGCTTCGGGCAGCAATTGGTCCAGTGTCTCGCCTTTGGCCAGGCGCTCCTTGAACTCTGCGGTCTTGCCCCGCAGTTGTTCGTCGGAGAGGGCCACCATCTTCTCTTCGAAGGCATTGACGATAGCTACCGTCTTGAGCATGCGTTTCACTTCACGCTCGTTCTTGCTTCCAAAAAGTTTTTTTAACAAAGGCGCAAACATATTGGCAGGATCTTCCACACGTAGGGATGGAGGGCGGCCCCATGAGTCGCCCGTGCAGCCCTAAGGCCGCATGCGAACGAGCATTCTACCCGGAAACGATGGTGAAGAAAGTGGTGGATTTCCACGATACTTTTACCGCGTTTTGGCAGGGGCTTGTCTTAGATAGGGGCATTGTCCCTGAGTTCAAGGCCTGGCTACATGAAAGGTATCGAGAATTAGTCTTATCTCGTCTTGCCTGTGTCGCCTCTTCTTGGCGGTTCGACGCGAAGAGGCCGGCACGGGCAGCTGAGGTGGTAGACTGCCGTTCTTGTAACCACATGCGTACCCCATGGCCTACAAACCCTCCCCCGCCCAGCCACCGTCCGCCCTGCTGCGCCAGGTGCGCCCGCTGCGCCTGCTGTTGAACCAGGCCGAGCGTCTGGAACACTTGCAGCGCCTGCTGGAAAGCCAGCTGCAACCCGCTGCCCGCGAGCATTGCCACGTGGCGTCGTGGCGCGATGGCACGTTGTTGCTGGTGGTAACCGACGGCCATTGGGCGACACGCCTGCGCTATCAGCAGAAGCGGTTGCTGGCGGCGTTGCAGGGCATGGAGGCATTCGGCAATCTCAGGCGAATTCTGTTCAAGGTCCAGCCCCCGCTGGTGCCGGCCAAGCGCGGTGGGCACATTGCTGAGCTGTCGAGCAGTGCTGCCGAAAGCTTGCGCGATACGGCGGAAGGTATCACCGACCCTAAATTGCGCGCGGCACTGGAACGCCTGGCATCTCACGCCTCGTTAAAGCCCTGACGCTCGATATCCGCCCTCCCGCAACTGATAGTTTTGCCAGTTTACGCAGCCTGCCGATGCGCCCGACTATTTGAACCCCGACACATGAGGTTCAATGCCATGAGCTACTTCTTTGATCACACCACTTTTGAGTCTGATGCCTGGAACGACTGGAGCGTCAATCCGACCTACAAGCATCTGGTCATTATCATCAAGGAAGAACACACAGACAACCACTGCCTGAGCTTCGCCCAGCACCTGCTGGGCACTACCATTTCGAAAACTTTCAGCGGGCTCACAAGTGGCACTGAGTATGTAATATCCGCGCGCGTGAAGCGTCTGGAAGGAAGCGACTTTGATCCAGAGCTCCGATGGACATTTGACGGCCATGATTCGGACACCGCCGAACGATTGACCAGTCAAGATTGGCACACCTACCGGGCGCGCTTTACCGCCTCAGGGGGCGAGCAGCGAGTAGCGCTGACCGTACGCAGCCTCCCGCCAATCCCAGATTCAGCACCGTCACCAGCCCATTTTCTACTAGATGAAATCTGGATTCATCCAAGCCAATGCGAAGAACTTTTTGACGGTTCCCCGCAACAGCTCATTCGCGAAGGCGCGAAGATTGATCGAGAAGTCATGACGATCCACTTCGTGTCGGGCGAAGGACAAGCAGGCATCCACAGATACACTTATCAGACCCCCGGAAAGCTGGAGAAAGAAGCCTTGGCGATGGGCATGGATGACAAGAAGCAGGAACTCAAGCTGGATCTGAACGGAGCGTTTTCCCAGGTCGATTTTCAACTGACCTGGCTTCAGGCTGATGCAAAAATCCAGTTTTTCAGCCCCTCGCACAAACCCTTGCATACGCTGGACTTGAAAAAAGTGGATGGCCTTGATCATTCGATAAATTATCGCTGCGGCGATGCAGAAACTATCGCCAGCATCGTGATCGAGGCTCAGGATCACATCTACATGGACTTCTTCAAATTCACCACACCGCTATAACTCAGGCCCTGGAACAGAATCCCCAATAAAAAAGGCCACCTCGCGGTGGCCTCAATGAACTAGAGAGTGTTCGAACTTACACCGCCGCAACAGGGCGCATGTAGGAGATCGGTGCCGTGCTGGCATCTTCGAACGTAACCACTTCCCAGGCATCGGTTTCAGCAATGAGCTTGCGCAGCAGCTGGTTGTTCAGCGCGTGGCCGGACTTGAAGCCCTTGAACTCGCCGATCAGGCTGTTGCCCAGCAGGTACAGGTCGCCAATGGCGTCGAGGATCTTGTGCTTGACGAATTCGTCTTCGTAACGAAGGCCGTCTTCATTGAGCACACCGTCCTCATCGACCACGATGGCGTTCTCGACACTGCCACCCAGCGCAAGGTTGTGCTTGCGCAGGTACTCGATATCACGCATGAAGCCGAAGGTACGGGCGCGGCTGACTTCCTTCACGAACGAGGTGCTGGAGAAGTCGACGCTGGCGCTCTGGGTCCGGTTGCGAAGCACCGGGTGATCGAAGTCGATCTCGAAGCTCACCTTGAACCCTTCGAAAGGCAGGAACGTGGCGCGCTTGTCGCCCTCTTCCACAGTTACCTCACGCAGGATGCGGATGAACTTCTTGGCTGCGTCCTGTTCTTCCAGGCCGGCAGACTGAATCAGGAATACAAAGGGTCCGGCGCTGCCATCCATGATCGGCACTTCCGAGGCGGAGAGCTCGACGTAGGCGTTATCGATGCCCAGGCCCGCCATGGCAGAGAGCAGGTGCTCGACCGTGTCGACCTTGACGTCACCGTTGACCAGCGTCGTCGACATGGTTGTCTCGCCGACGTTGGCCGCACGCGCAGGGATCTCGACCACAGGGTCGAGGTCGGCGCGGCGGAAGACGATGCCGGTGTCCACAGGTGCAGGCTTGAGGGTCAGGTAGACCTTCTCACCGGAGTGCAGGCCGATACCTGTGGCACGGATGGTATTCTTCAGGGTGCGTTGTTTAATCATGGCATTGGCCGCTTCAGCGCAAATTGCGAACAGGTATCAACAAAG
>NZ_JABMCW010000345.1:0-5466 GCF_013179705.1 Pseudomonas sp. CM25
AAGCCGAACGGCTGGCGGAACACCAGCAGGAACAGGGTCACGCCGATCAGCCCCAGGGGGGCGGTGAGGAACACCATGACCGTGCGCGAGAAGCTGCGCAGCTGAATCATCAGCAGGGTCAGCACCACCACCACGAACAGCGGCATGCCGGCATTCACTGACTTCTGCCCGCGCTCGGAGTCCTCTACCGTGCCGCCTACCTCCAGCAAGTAACCGTCCGGCAGCTTGGCGCGAATCTCGTGCAGGGTCGGCTCGATCTGCTTCACCAGCGTCGCCGGCTGTTCCTTGTCGTAGATGTCGGCACGCACCGTCACCGTCGGCAAGCGGTTGCGGTGCCAGATGATGCCTTCCTCGAAGCCGTACTCCAGGCTCGCCACCTGCGACAGCGCCACGCTCTGACCGTTGTCGGTCGGCAACGCCAGGCTGCCCAGGTTGGCCAGCTCGCTGCGCTCCTGCCGGGTGCCGCGCAAAAGGATCTCGATCAGTTCGTTGTCTTCGCGGTACTGGCTGACCGTGGTACCGGTCAACGAGCTCTGCAGGAAGCTCGACAGGTGCGCGGTGCTGACGCCAAGCGCGCGGGCACGGTCCTGGTCGATTTCCAGGAACACCGCCTTGCTCGGCTCTTCCCAGTCCAGGTGCACGTTCACCACGTGCGGGTTCTCGCGCACCTTGTCGGCCACTTCACGGGCCAGTGCACGGGCCTTCTCGATGTGTTCGCCAGTGACCCGGAACTGCACCGGGTAACCCACCGGCGGGCCGTTTTCCAGGCGGGTAACGCGGGCACGCAGGTCGGGGAACTGCTGGTCCACGGTGTCGATCAGCCAGCTGCGCAGGCGCTCGCGGTCCTCCATCGACTTGGCCAGCACCACGAACTGGGCAAAGCTGGCTGCAGGCAGTTGCTGGTCCAGTGGCAAGTAGAAGCGCGGCGAACCGGTACCCACATAGGCCACATAGTTGTCGATGCCATCCTGCTGCTTGAGCAGTGCCTCGAGCTGCTTGACCCGCTCGGCGGTATTGGCCAGCGAGGCGCCTTCGGCCAGCTTCAGGTCGACCATCAGCTCCGGGCGCCCGGAGGCCGGGAAGAACTGCTGAGGCACGAAACGGAACAGCAGGATGCTGCCGACAAAGGCTGCCAAGGTCAGCACTATGACCGTCTTGCGGTGCCCCACGCACCACGCCACCACTCGCCGCACACGCTGGTAGAACGGCGTGGCGTAGGGGTCTGGTGCGTGGCCGTCCGAGCCATGGCGCGCCGCATGCAGCTTGGCCAGGTCAGGCAGCAGGCGCTCGCCCAGATAAGGCACGAACACCACGGCTGCGACCCACGAGGTGAGCAAGGCGATGGTCACCACCTGGAAGATCGAGCGGGTGTATTCGCCAGTGCTGGAGGCCGCCGTGGCAATCGGCAGGAAGCCCGCCGCCGTGATCAGGGTGCCAGTGAGCATCGGAAAGGCGGTGCTGGTCCAGGCGTAGCTGGCCGCCTTGAGGCGGTCGTAGCCCTGCTCCATCTTGATCGCCATCATTTCCACGGCAATGATCGCGTCGTCCACCAGCAGGCCCAGGGCCAGCACCAGCGCGCCCAGGGATATCTTGTGCAGGCCGATACCGAAGTAATGCATGGCGGCGAAGGTCATCGCCAGCACCAGCGGGATGGCCAGCGCCACCACCAGGCCGGTGCGCAGGCCGAGGGAGAAGAAGCTCACCAGCAGCACGATCACCAGTGCCTCGACCAGCACCTGGACAAACTCGCCCACGCCAGCCTTGACCGCCGCCGGTTGGTCCGAGACCTTGCGCAGCTCCATGCCGGCCGGCAGGTTGTGCGCCAGGCGCTCGAACTCGCCTTCCAGGGCCTTGCCCAGCACCAGAATGTCACCGCCGTCCTTCATCGACACGGCCAGGCCAATGGCATCTTCACCCATGAAGCGCATGCGCGGTGCAGGTGGATCGTTGAAGCCACGGTGCACCTCGGCCACATCGCCGATGCGGAACGTGCGGTCACCGACGCGGATAGGGAACTGGCGAATCTGCTCGACACTGTCGAAACGCCCGCTCACCCGCAGTTGCAGGCGCTCGCTGGGTGTCTCGAAGAAGCCGGCGGTGCTGACCGCGTTCTGCTCCTGCAGGGCCTGCTGCACCGCCTCCAGCGGCACGCCAAGGGTCGCCAGCTTGAGGTTGGACAGCTCGATCCAGACCTTCTCGTCCTGCAGGCCGAGCAGCTCGACCTTGCCCACGTCCTTGACCCGCTGCAACTGGATCTGGATCCGGTCGGCGTAGTCCTTGAGCACCGCATAGTCGAAGCCGTCACCGGTCAGCGCATAGATGTTGCCGAACGTGGTGCCGAACTCATCGTTGAAGAACGGGCCCTGGACCTCGGGCGGCAAGGTGTGGCGGATGTCCGCGACCTTCTTGCGGATCTGGTACCAGAGCTCGGGGATGTCGTCTGAATGCAGCGAGTCGCGAGCCATGAAGGTGACCTGTGACTCGCCGGGGCGGGAGAACGAAACGATCTTCTCGTACTCGCCGGTTTCCATCAGTTTCTTCTCGATGCGCTCGGTCACCTGGCGCGACACTTCTTCAGCAGTGGCGCCAGGCCACAGGGTGCGGATGACCATGGCCTTGAAGGTGAACGGCGGGTCCTCGCTCTGGCCGAGCTTGGTGTAGGACATGGCGCCAATGGCCGCCAGCAGGATCATCAGGAACAGGACGATCTGGCGGTTGCGCAGCGCCCAGGCAGAAAGGTTGAAACCCATCGGGACTTACTCCTTGGCCGTCAGGTTCACTACACGGTTGGTGCGGTCCACAGGGCGTACCTCCTGGCCCTCGCGCAGCACATGGCCACCGGCGGCAACCACCCAGTCGCCCGGGTCAAGGCCTTCGAGCACCGGCACGCTGTCACTGCCATACGCCCCCAGGCGCACCGTAGCCCGCTCCAGGCGGCTGTCCTTGTTGACCCGCCAGACATAGGCCTGGCCGTTTTCCGCAGTGACGGCGGACAGCGGCACAGCCAACGGGATCAGCCCTTCGTGGGCAATGAATACCCGGGCGCTCTGGCCCAGGTCCGCAGGTGTAGCGGCCGTGGCAAAGGCGATGCGCGCGGCGAAGGTGCGTGAGCGCGGGTCGGCGGCAGGTGACAACTCGCGAATACGCCCCTGGAAGCGCGCCTCCGGGAGCGACCACAACTCGACACTCACCGGCTGGCCCACGGCGAAGCGGGCAAAATGCTGCTCCGGCAGGCTGATGGCCACCTCCCGTTCACCATCGGCGGCCAGGGTGAACACGGTCTGCCCGGCGGCAACCACCTGGCCCACCTCGACCTGGCGCTTGGCGATAACCCCGGCCTGCGGCGCGCGCAACACGGCATATTCGGCCTGGTTGCCGGCCACGTCGAACTCGGCCTTGGCCTGCTTCAGGCGGGCCTGGCCGGCGCGGTAGAGGTTTTCGGCATTGTCGTACTGCGAGTGGCTGACCATCTGCCGGTCCAGCAGCTTCTGGTAACGATCGCGCTCGGCGCGCACCAGCGACAGGTTGGCCTCGGCGGCCGCCAGCTGGGCGCGGTTGGCTTCCAGTTGCAGGCGCACATCTTGCGGGTCGAGCTCGGCCAGCGGCTGGTCGGCCTTGACCCGCTGCCCCTCCTCGACCAGGCGCTTGCTGACCTTGCCGGCAATGCGGAAGGCCAGCTCCGGCTCGAAGCGCGCCCGCACTTCACCGGGGTAACTGTCGGCAGCGGCTTCGGCCGGCTGCGGCTGCACCACCAGCGCCGGGCGAGGCGCGGCGGGCGGGGCGGCTTCCTGGCCGCACGCCGCCAGGAACAGCACGGCGGCGGCGGGCAAGGCGATGGACAAGGCATGGCGCAACATGATGAATCCTTTCGCGGAGGGCACTTCGAATATTTGTACTGACGGGTATATTAAGTCAGGCAAGCGGTGGCGGGAAGAGTGTGCGTGGTGGATTTTGCGAGGTACGGCGGAGCGCTGTGGCGCCTGACCCGTTAAGATGGGCGCTTCTTCAAGCAGATGCAGACCACAATGTCCAACGACGCCCCCATCGGTCCAGGCCGGCCAAAGGACTTGGCCAAGCGCGAGGCGATTCTCGAAGCGGCCAAGACGCTGTTCCTCAGCCTTGGCTACGCCAACACCAGCATGGATGCGGTCGCTGCGGCGGCAGGTGTTTCAAAGCTCACCGTCTACAGCCATTTCACCGACAAGCAGACGCTGTTCTGCTCAGCGGTCATGGCAACCTGTCAGATCCAGTTGCCCGACTTGCTGTTCGAGTACCCCGAAGGGGCGCCGGTGGAAGAGGTTCTGCTGACCATTGCTCGTGGCTTCCAGGCGCTGATCAGCAGTGACGAAGCGGTCAAGCTCAGCCGCTTGATAATGGCTCAGGGCAGCCAGGACCCGAGCTTTGGCGAGTACTTCTACGAGGCCGGGCCCAAGCGCGTGCTGGCGGGGATGGAAGCGTTGCTGCGTGGGGCGGATGAGCGGGGCTTGCTGCGCATCGACAACCCGCTGCGGGCGGCCGAGCATTTCTTCTGCCTGGTCAAAGGCGCCCCGGATTACCGGTTGTTGCTGGGCTGCGCGGGGCCCCTGGACGGCGACGAAGCCGAGGCCCATGTGCGCGAGGTAGTGGGGGTGTTCCTGCGGGCTTATCAACCCTGAAGCCCGCGAATGTCTTTGCGGGAGCGCAGGCTCCGAGCTGGTTGGCACCGGCTACGCCGGTGTTCGCGGCTGAAGCCGCTCCCACAGAAGTAACGAGGTTGCTCAGGCCTTCAGGGCCTTCTTCGGGTAAATGTCATACCGGCTCGACTTGCCCTCCAGGCTATGACTCGGCTTCGGCCCGTCGATGATCGGTGCCTTGCGCGGGCGCTTCACCACCACCCGGTGGCTGGCCAGGACAAGAGCGGCTTCGAGCAGCGCCGGGGCGTCCAGGTCATCACCGACCAATGGCCGGAACACGCGCATTTCCTTCTTCACCAGCGCGCTCTTGTCCCGGTGCGGGAACATCGGGTCGAGGTAGATCACCTGCGGCGCCTCACCTTCCCAGTCGCGCATGCGCTGGATGGCGTTGCCCGTCAGCAGGCGCATGCGCCCCACAATCGGCCCAACCTCGGCATCCGACCGGGCCCGCGCCAGGCCATCCTCCAGCAACGCGGCAATCAGCGGCTGACGCTCGATCAGGGTCATCTGGCAACCCAGGCTGGCCAGCACGAACGCGTCCTTGCCCAGCCCCGCCGTGGCATCCAGTACCTGTGGTCGCACGCCCTGGGCGATGCCCACCGCCTTGGCGATCATCTGCCCGTTACCGCCGCCGAACTGGCGCCGGTGCGCCGCCTGGCCGTCGACGAAGTCAACCCGCACCGGGCCCGGTGCCTGCGGCCCCAGTTGCTGGACCTGCAGGCCATCGACGCCCACCTGCACGGCAAAGCCTGCGGCATCGTCCTGCAGCGGCAACGCTAGCCGCTCGGCCCAT
>NZ_JABMCW010000346.1:0-5457 GCF_013179705.1 Pseudomonas sp. CM25
AGCCGCTCTGCTCATCGGAGTGGTGACTGGCTTCGTTGATCCAGCCATTGTACAGGGCCAGGAAATTACTGACTTTCGCCACGATGCCAACACGGTCGGGGCAGGCGATCACCAGACGATAGGTGCGCATGAATGAGACTCCAGAACTTCGCAAAGGCGCTCATTCTAGCGGCCCGCCAGAAAAAACGCAGTATTGATCGTAGCCGCGATGGCGCGCCCAGGTCGCCAGATGCTTGAGGGCAATGTCTGACAGACATGACCACATGCACGGTATTTATGTAAATTTTTGTTCACGTAGAGAAATATTGTCACAGCTTAATTAGCAGTTAACTGGCCAATATTATGTTTACTTGCGAGTATCGGCTGTCTATTATTGCCCCACACATTTCTGAACACGCATTAAGGAACACTCCATGTCCCTGATCAACGAGTACCGCGCTACCGAAGAAGCCATCAAGGAACTTCAGGCCCGCCTGGCCAACCTGTCGCAGGATGACAAGCTGAAGAAAGAACTGGAGTTCGAAGGCAAACTGCGCACGCTGATGGGCGAGTACTCCAAGTCGCTGCGCGACGTGATTGCCCTGCTCGACCCAGAGTCGAAACTGAGCAAGGCCCCACGCGGCGCCGTCAAGACTACTGCCACCAAGCGTGCGCGCAAGGTCAAGCAATACAAGAACCCGCACAATGGTGAAGTGATCGAAACCAAAGGCGGCAACCACAAAACCCTGAAAGAGTGGAAAGCCAACTGGGGCGGCGATGTGGTTGAAAGCTGGGCGACCCTGCTGGACTGATTTTCCGCCTCCGCCTTTTGCTTCGCTCAACAAAAACGCCGGCACATTGCCGGCGTTTTTGTTTGTCTGCTCTCAGCCAATTGCAAATTGTGCCTGCAATTGCCGTGCATGCACTTGCCAGGCCTCCAGCACACCCCGGCCCGCCTCGTCGGCGCCATCCCAGGCTTGCTGGCACGCCTTTGCAAAGTCGCCCAAGGTATTCGGCGCGCCCCACTGTGGCTCGCTCAGGCGCTGCTGGCAGAAGCCAAACCAACGTTGCTGCTCTTCGCCGGTCAAGGTATCCGGAAAGTTACGCGCCCGATAGCGGAACAACAATTCCGGCAGACGCGGGTCATCGAACATCCATTGCCCGCGGCCCAACTGCGCCGGTTCCAGCGCACGAACTTGCTCGCATAAGCGCCGGTCCCGGTCACCCAGAAAACCAGCATACAACTGCTGTTCCGGGTCTTCACTCGGGGCAAAGTCTTCCGGGCCGAAGATGTGTTCCAGCTTGTCTTGCCATTGCGCCTGTTGATTAGCCAACTGTTCGCCGCGCAATTGTAACAACGTCAAGTCCAGGCCCAGGCGTTGTTGATCGGCCGGGCGCAATACCGACAATGGCGCCAGTACCGGACAGCGGTTGATCTGTACCAGTTTGAGCGGCACCGGTAATTCACCCTCGGCCAGTTCTTCGTGGCGCGTATACAACCGCTGGCGCAGTACTTCAGCACTTTCCGTCAGCAGCGGCAGGGTTTCCTGATGCAGGTCGCAGACAATCAGCGCATTGCGGTTACGCGGGTGCCAGGCCAACGGCAATACCACGCCCAAGTAACTACGTGCTGCCGAAAAGCGCCCGGATATATGCACCAGTGGCTGCAACAGACGGACCTGCTCCATCACTTTGTGCTTGCTGCGCAACTGGAACAGCCAGTCATACAATTTGGGCTGTTGCTGCCGGATCAGTCGGGCCAGGGCAATGGTTGCCCGCACGTCGGAAAGCGCTTCGTGGGCATGCCCATGGTCAATGCCATTGGCCTTGCTCAGCAGCTCCAGGCGCAGGCTGGTACGCCCGTCCTGTTGCGGCCAGTGAATACCGTCCGGGCGCAGTGCATAGGCTGTACGCACGATGTCGATCAGGTCCCAGCGGCTGTTGCCGCCCTGCCATTCACGCGCGTAGGGGTCGAAAAAGTTGCGGTACAGGCTGTAGCGCGTCACTTCGTCGTCGAAGCGCAGGGTGTTGTAGCCAGCGCCACAGGTACCCGGTTGCGCCAGTTGCGCGTGTACCCGGGTCATGAACTCGGCTTCGCACAGGCCGTGTTCGGCCAGCTGCTGCGGAGTGATGCCGGTCACCAGGCAGGCGGCCGGGTGCGGCAGGATGTCGTCGGAGGGCCGGCAATAAAGACTGATCGGATCGTCGATCTCGTTGAGGTCGAAGTCGGTGCGCACGCCGGCCACCTGCAGCGGCCTGTCGCAGCGCGGGTTGATGCCGGTGGTTTCGTAGTCGTGCCAGAATATGCTGGAGGTCACGGGGTCGTCCTGTATCGAGGTCGACCCGATTCTAACGCAGCCTCAAACCGAAGCGTCGGCAGGAAGGAAACTGAAATACTCCCGCAATGAGCGAACGAATTCATCGTATTCGCGCGGTGCTTGCAACAGCATGAAGCCCGAGTCGTAGTGCCCCGGCGTCTGGTCCTCGCGGCACCACAGGCAGCTGGCCGTCAGGTTGACAAACTGGTGCCCGCCGCCGACCAGTGGCAAGCGCAATTGCAGTTCGTAATCTGGCCCTACCAGCACTGGCAGCTGGCTGATGACCATCAACCCGTCTTCGGAGGCATTGCCCAGCTGGCCGAGCGCCTGGCCGGTAAAGCGGTTGAATACCTTGAGGACACAAGGCAGTTGGTGACGTTCGATGTGGCGCTTGTTGAACATGATCGCAAGTGCATTCCGTACCTGAGCCAGGAATACGTGGAACTGGCGGTTGTTGTAACAGCTGAGTTACAGATTAGCGCAGGGCGCGCCGCAAATCCCGTGAAATAAATCACACCTTGGTGTTATCGCCAAGGTGCAGTCGTCACCGGGTTGGCCACCGCCGCTTCCCCACCACGGTAATGGCCGAGCTTTTCAAGGGTTTGCAGGCGTGCCTGCGCCCGATAGGCATATTCGTTGCCCGGGTATTGCTGGATCAGGTACTGGTAGGTCTGCGCAGCATCCACGTACAGCGCCTGGCGCTCCAGGCACTGGCCGCGCAGCAGCGAAACCTCGGGGTGGATGAACGGTCGGGCGCGGCTGGTGCGGTCGACCTGGGACAGCTCCAGCATCACCCGCTGGCAGTCGCCACGGTCGTAGGCGCGATAGGCATTGTTCAGGTGGTGGTCCATGGACCAGCGGGTGCAGCCGACGGCGCTGGCGGCCAGGGCGAAAACGATCAGGGCTCGCATGGGGATCTCCTTTGATGCCAGTGTATCGGCGCTTGCCTGCAAATCTTCACACCGTTTTGCAAGGATACCCTGCCCGTTCAAATGCCACCCTGCCTTGGTCGCAGGTAGTGCAACCGAACAATGACTACAGCGAGATTCAGGAGTAGCCTTTCGCTGCGCTTCACTATAGGAGTCTGTGCATGACCATCCGCCGTACCAAAATCGTCGCCACCCTTGGCCCCGCCAGCAACTCGCCGGAAGTGATCGAACAACTGATCCTTGCCGGCCTGGACGTGGCGCGCCTGAACTTCTCCCACGGCACCCCGGACGAGCACAAGGCCCGCGCCCGCCTGATCCGCGAAATCGCTGCCAAGAACGGCCGCCATGTCGCACTGCTGGGCGACCTGCAGGGCCCGAAGATCCGCATCGCCAAGTTCGCCAACAAGCGCATCGAATTGAAGATCGGTGACAAGTTCACCTTCTCCACCGCTCACTCGCTGACCGAAGGCAACCAGGACATCGTCGGTATCGACTACCCCGATCTGGTCAAGGACTGCGGCGTAGGTGACGAACTGCTGCTCGACGATGGCCGTGTGGTCATGCGCGTCGAGACTGCTACCGCTGATGCCCTGCACTGCGTGGTGATCATCGGTGGCCCGCTGTCGGACCACAAAGGCATCAACCGCAAAGGTGGCGGCCTGACCGCACCGGCCCTGACCGAAAAAGACAAGGCCGACATCAAGCTGGCCGCAGAAATGGACCTGGACTACCTGGCCGTTTCCTTCCCGCGTGACGCCAGCGACATGGAATACGCGCGCAAGCTGCGCGACGAGTCCGGCGGCAGCGCCTGGCTGGTGTCCAAGATCGAACGCGCCGAAGCCGTTGCCGACGATGAAACCCTCGACAAGCTGATCGCCGCTTCCGACGCAGTGATGGTTGCCCGTGGCGACCTGGGTGTGGAAATCGGCGATGCCGAGCTGATCGCCATCCAGAAGAAGATCATCCAGCACGCCCGCCGCAACAACAAGGCGGTGATCGTGGCGACCCAGATGATGGAGTCGATGATCCAGAACCCGATGCCGACCCGTGCCGAAGTGTCCGACGTGGCCAACGCCGTGCTCGACAACACCGACGCGGTGATGCTGTCGGCCGAAAGTGCCGCCGGTTCCTACCCGATCGAAGCCGTCCAGGCCATGGCCCGCATCTGCCTGGGTGCTGAAAAGCACCCGACCAGCCAGAAGTCCAGCCATCGCCTGCACACCACCTTCGAGCGCTGCGACGAAAGCATCGCCCTGGCGGCCATGTACACCGCCAACCACTTCCCGGGCGTGAAGGCGATCATCGCCCTGACCGAAAGCGGCTACACCCCGCTGATCATGTCGCGCCTGCGTTCGCACGTGCCGATCTACGCACTGTCGCCGCACCGCGCCACCCAGGCGCGCGCCTCGATGTTCCGCGGCGTGTACCCGATCGCCTTCGACCCGGCCTCGCTGCCGGCCGACAAGGTGAGCCAGGCGGCGGTCGACGAACTGCTCCAGCGTGGCCTGGTGCAGCAAGGCGACTGGGTGATCCTGACCAAAGGTGACAGCTACCACACCATCGGTGGCACCAATGGCATGAAGATCCTGCACGTTGGCGATCCGCTGGTCGGCTGATCCTTAGCTTGAAAGGGGCCGCTTTGCGGCCCTTCGCGACACAAGGCCGCTCCTACAAGGGTTATGCATTCCCCGGTAGGAGCGGCCTTGTGTCGCGAAAGGAGGGCAACGCCCTCCCGGCTTTCAGACATGCTCCACAAACACATCAGCAAACACCTGCCCCCGCGGCACCCCGGCAATGAACAGCCGTCGGGCAAACCGCTCGACACTCCCCGGCGCTCCGCACACCAGCGCCAGCGTCTGCCGCGATGACGGCCGCAACCGCGCCAGCGCTTCATCCATCTGCTCCGCCAGCACAAGTTCGACATCCACGCCTTGCAGTTGCATCAGCGCCTCGGCCAGATAATGCCCAGCACGGTCCCGTGCCACATGCACCACCCGAATCTGCCCCCGATGCCCCTGGCGCAACGCCTCGCGCAAGATGCCCCACAACGGTGCCAGACCGGTACCGGCCGCCAGCAGCCACAGTGGCCGCTCCTGCCAGTCCGGGTCGTAGTGCAACGCCCCGCCCCTGAGTTCGCCCAGCCGCAGCGTGTCCCCGAGCTTCAGCCCCCGGGCCCTGTCGCAAAAATCGCCTGGGCGCTGGCAATCGATATGAAATTCAAGGTAATCATC
>NZ_JABMCW010000347.1:0-5453 GCF_013179705.1 Pseudomonas sp. CM25
GACAGGCCCATGAAAATCATCACTTTGCAGCGCGGATCGCAAGCGCCGGAGGTCCACCATTTGCGGCCGTTGATCAGCCATTGGTCGCCGTCACGCACGGCCGTGGCGGCCATGTTGGTAGCGTCCGAGGAAGCCACGTCCGGTTCGGTCATGGCGAACGCCGAACGGATCTCGCCCCGCAGCAGCGGCTCCAGCCACTGGCGCTTTTGCGCCTCGCTGCCATAACGCACCAGTACTTCCATGTTGCCGGTGTCCGGCGCAGAGCAGTTGAACGGTTCCGGGCCGAGCAACGAACGGCCCATGATTTCCGCCAGCGGGGCGTATTCCAGGTTGCTCAGGCCGGCGCCGTATTCCGATTCGGGCAGAAACAGGTTCCACAGCCCCTCGGCACGGGCCTTGGCCTTGAGCTCTTCCATGATTGCAGTGGGCTGCCAGCGGTCGCCCTCGGCGACCTGGCGCTCGAACACCGCTTCGGCGGGGTAGACATGGGCGTCCATGAACGCGCTGACGCGCTCGCGCAGTGCCTGGACCTTGGGCGAATAGGCGAAATCCATCGGGGCTACCTTCACGGTTCGGAGTACATGGGCCAGAGCCTAGAGCAGCCAGCCCCCATCCACCTAGTCTATTTTCCGCGTGTATAAACATTCATAACCGATATATGATCGGCCGATAATTCCAACAAAGAGCGGCGCCCATGAACCTCAGCAAGGTCGACCTCAACCTGTTCATCGTGTTCGACGCGATCTACACCGAAGCCAACCTGACCCGCGCCGGGCAGATTGTCGGCATCACCCAGCCAGCGGTGTCCAACGCCCTTTCGCGGTTGCGCGAAACCTTCAACGACCCGCTGTTCGTACGCACTGCCCAAGGCATGGTGCCCACACCCATGGCGCAGAACATCATCGGCCCGGTGCGCAACGCCCTGGCGCTGCTGCGCACCTCGGTGCAGGAAAGCCGCATCTTCAACCCCCAGCAGGCCAACAAGACCTTCCGCATCAGCATGACCGACCTGACCGAGGCGGTGATCTTGCCGCCGCTGTTCCAGCGCCTGCGCCGCCTGGCACCGGCCGTGTTGATCGAGAGCTTCCTGTGCAAGCGCCGCGAGACCACCAAGGAACTGGCCGCCGGCAGGCTGGACTTCGCCATCGACGCGCCGCTGAACACCGACCCGCAGGTACGCCACGTCAAATTGATGCAAGACCGCTACGTCTGCGCCCTGCGCCAAGGCCACCCGCTGGCCGACAGCAAGCTGACCCTCGACAGTTATCTGGGCATGACCCATATCCATATTTCCAGCCGGCGCAACGGCCTGGGCTATGTGGACCTGGCGCTGGGCAAGATGGGTGTGCAGCGCAAGGTCGCCCTGCGCTCGCAGCATTACCTGATGGCCTCGCAGGTGCTGCAGCAGACCGACATGGCGATGACCGTCCCGGAACGCTTCGCCCGCCGTCACCAGTTGCGTTACCACCCATTGCCAGTCGAGGTTCCCGCCCTGGAAACCCACCTGTACTGGCATGAAAGCACTGATCAGGACCCCGCCAACCGCTGGATGCGCGAGCAGATCATCGAGTTGTGCGAACGCGTGGTTGCGGAGGAAGAGCGAGTTCTGGAATCAGCATGAGCATACGAGTGAGGGACTTGGCATACCTCTCACCCTCTAGAGAAAAATATTCTACAGAGGACCAGATAAAGGGAATTATTTTTCAAGTCATTTGACGAATTGGCGACGGGTAGTAAAAAACATCTTCAAAGCGGCGGGTACGCTTACTTCGACGATCGCCCCTTTCACGGCGACAGACACGGACCCGCCCCAATGCCCAGCGCCCCGCTCTACTTCGATTACGCCGCCACCACTCCAGTCGATGACCGGGTCATCGAAACCATGCTCGCCTGTCTGGGCAGCCAGGCCAACTTCGGCAACCCGGCGTCCAGTGGCCATGCCTTCGGCCAGGCCGCCCGTCACGCCGTGGAACAGGCCCGCGAGCAGGTAGCCGAATGCGTTGGCGCGCAGGCCGATGCGCTGGTGTGGACCTCGGGGGCGACCGAGTCCAACAACTTGGCACTCAAGGGCATTGCCCAGGGCCTCGGCCAGCCCGGGCACCTGATCACCAGCCAGCTCGAACACAAGGCGGTGCTCGACACGGTTGCCGAACTGGAGCGCCAGGGCTGGGCCGTGACCCGCCTGGCACCCGATGCGGCTGGCCTGATCCAGCCCGCAAACGTGCAAGCAGCACTGCGCGCCGATACGCGCCTGGTCTCCCTGATGGCGGTGAACAATGAACTGGGTACGCTCACAGACGTTGCCACTATTGGCGAACATGTGCGCGCCCACGGTGCCCTGCTGCACGTGGACGCCGCGCAGGCGGTGGGCAAGGTGGCCATCGACCTGAGTACGATGGCCGTAGACCTGATGTCCTTTTCAGCGCACAAGGTATACGGGCCAAAAGGCATCGGAGCGCTCTACATCGGGCCTCGGGCGCGCGCGCTGATGCGTGCGCAGATGCACGGCGGCGGCCATGAGCAGGGCCTGCGCTCCGGCACGCTGGCGACGCACCAGATCGCCGGCATGGGCAGCGCTTTTGCCCTCGCCGGCCAACCTGGCGATAGCGAACATGTGCGCGTTGAACAGTTGGCCAAGCGGCTTTGCGAAGGCCTGCTGGGCTTGCCCGGCGTCTCTCTGAACGGCTGCGCCAGCCAACGCATCGCCCATACCCTGAACCTGTGCATCGACAGCCAGGGGTTCAACAGTGCGGCGCTGGCCAGCGAGCTGGCGCTGTCGACCACCTCGGCCTGCAACTCGGCCAGCAACGCAGCCTCGCATGTGCTGCTGGCGCTGGGCCTGGATGAGCGCCAGGCACGCAACAGCCTGCGCTTGAGCATCGGCCGCTACACCACCGAGGCCGAAGTGGACAAGGCGCTTGAAGTGTTTACCCGAGTACTGGCTTCGGCGTCGGCGGCATTGTGGTGAACAGGCGCTGGAACCGCCGGCTATACGAGGTGTAGCCCCCGCCGCACGTCGGCTTCAGAGGAAAGTGAACACCTGCGAAGCCGGCAACCGCGACTTGCTCAAGCCGGCGTTGAAGTCCGTCTGGCTGCGATAGCCCAGGCTGAGGATCACAACGCTGGTGAAGCCACGCTCGCGCAAGCCAAGCTCGGCATCGAGGATCTGGCTGTCGAAGCCCTCGATGGGCGTGGCATCCAGCCCATGTGCTGCCGCACCCAGCAGGGCAGTACCCAGGGCCAGGTAGGTCTGCTTTTCCATCCAGTGCTGCGCGTCTTTCTGGTCAAAGCGGTGCAGGTCGACATAGTAGCGTCGGCTCTGGTTCTGCGCAGCACGCGCTTGCTCATCGCGGAAGCGGCCATCTGCGGCCTCCTGGTCAAGCACGCCGTTCAGGTGCGCTTCGGTCATTTCGGTGCGGGTGCAAAACACGATCACATGCGAGGCATCGAGCAATTTCGGCGAGTTGTAGGCAAACCGCTCCGCCGTGCTCTTGGCCAGGCGGGCCTTGCCTTCGGCGCTGTCGGCGACGATGAAGTGCCAGGGTTGCGAGTTGACTGAAGACGGGCTGTGGCGCAGTTGTTCGAGCAAGGCATCGACGGTGGCCTGGGGAATGCGGCGCGAGGCATCGTAGGCTTTGGTGGTATAGCGGCGCTTGGCCAGCGAGACGGTATCCATGCAGCAACTCCGGGAATGAACAATAGATGTGCCGCGCATCTTATCTTTCCTGCGGAAAAGAAAAAGCGGCACAATGCAGCAACACTTTCATCGCCGGAGTGAAAATGCTGCGCATCGCTGACCTCGAACTGTTCGCCCGCAGCAGCGTGCTGGGCAGTTTCACCGCCGCCGCTCATGAGGCTGGGTTGCTACCGGGCCAGGTGGCCGCCGCGATCAAGCGCCTGGAGCGCGACCTGGACGTACGCCTGTTCGCCCGCACTACCCGCAGCCTGCGCCTGACCGCCGAAGGCGAGCGCTACCTGCCCACCGCCCTGAATGTGCTGGAGAGCCTGCGCCAGGGCCATGAAGACCTGCATGGCAACCCGGGCACACTGCGCGGCACGCTGCAGGTTTCGGCACCTTCCGACATGGGTCGCAACATGCTGCTGCCATGGCTGAGCGCCTTTCGCCGCGAGCACCCGGCCCTGCAACTGCGGTTTTTTTTGTCCGACCAGATCGCCGACCTGAACCGCGACCCGGTGGACGTGGCCATCCGTTATGGCCTCAACCAGGATGCCAACTACATCGCCCTGCCCTTGGCCGACTGGAACCGCCGGGTACTGGTGGCCTCGCCGGACTACCTGGCACGCCGCGGCCATCCGCTCACCCCCGACGCATTGCAGCAACACGACTGCCTGCTGTACCTGCAGCACAACCGGGTGTATGACAAGTGGCGAGTCGGCAACCGCACCGTGCAGGTGCGCGGGCCGCTGGTCAGCGACGATGCCGATGTCATCCGGCGCCTGGCCCTTCAGGGCGAAGGCATCGTCTACAAGTCGTGGCTGGATGTCAGCGCCAACATCGCGGCCGGCGAGCTGCAAATCGTCCTGCCCGAGTTGCTCGGCGAGCCCACGCCGGTCACCCTGGTGTGCCCGCATCGCAAACAGCTGACGCCTGCCGTGGCGCAGTTGCACCTGTGGCTGCGCGAGCGCTTCGAAGCCTTGCGCAGCCGGGCGCTGAGCAACGGCTGCACAATCGTTCCAGACTGAGCCGGACCATTACGCTAAGGTAGCCATTTACCCCAATGGCACACCCGCATGAGCAACTGGATCGACTTCAAGCAAGACGCCGACACTGGCATCGAGTCGGTGCGGGCGCATTTCGTCGGGCATGCCTATGACCCGCACTGGCACGACAGCTTCCTGGTCGGCGTGACCGAACAGGGCGTGCAGCAGTTCAACTGTCGCCGGGTACGCCACCGCAGCACGCCAGGCCAGGTGTTCCTGCTCGAACCCGGCGACATTCACGATGGACTGGCGCCGACCGACGAAGGCTTTACCTATTCGACGCTGTACCTTGAGCCTGCCTGGCTCGACCAGCAGCTACGGGCGCTGTTCGAGCACGCACCAGGCAGCAGCCTGCCCAGCTTTGCCGATACCCTGTGCCATGACCAACGCCTGGCGCGTGCCACCGCCCTCGCCTTCCGGGCCGTGCATGAGCAGGACTTGCGCATGGTCAGGCAAACAGCCATGGACGACCTGTTGGCCTGCCTGACCCGTCACCTGCACTGGCGCCGGCGTATCAACCCAGACCCGCGTCTGCCGCTGAGCGCGCAACGCGCACGTGATTACCTGCATGCCAACCTTGAACGCGACATTGGCCTGGAGGATTTGGCCCAGGCTTGCGGCATCGACCGCTTCCGCCTCACCCGCGCGTTCAAGGCCGCATTCGGCCTGGCGCCGCATGCCTACCTGATCCAGCTGCGCCTGGCCCGGGCACGGCGCCTGCTGGCCCAGGG
>NZ_JABMCW010000348.1:0-5433 GCF_013179705.1 Pseudomonas sp. CM25
CTGGGGCGTTGGCAGGGTTTGACCTTGAAGCACTTGCAGGCCGAGCAACCGCAGGCGTTGGCCGAGTGGCTGGAAAATCCAGCCAGCGATGTGCACGGCGGCGAGACGTTTGTCGAGCTGCGCCGGCGTCTCGCTGGCTGGTTGGGAGGCTTCGATCAGCCAGGGGAATGGTGTTGCGTCACACACCCTTTGGTCATCCGGGCAGTGCTCATGAACCTGATGGACTGCCCACTTTCAGCCTTCCCTGCGATTGACGTACTGCCGCTTTCCCGGTTGCAACTGAGCCGTGCAGGCCGTTGGCGATTGCGCATCGTATAAGGCGCGCTCTGCCTTCAGAAAGCCAGCTTGTAGCCGATCAGCAACAGCATCGCCGCCAGGCACGGGCGCAGCACACGGTCGGAGATGCGCCCGGTGAGGTGGCTGCCCAGATAGATGCCCGGCAGCGAGCCCAGCAGCAGATAGCCCAGCAGCGACCAGTCCATGTTGCCCATGCCCGCATGGCCCAGGCCTGCTACCAGGGTCAGTGGCACGGCGTGGGCGATTTCGGTACCGACCAGGCGGCGGGTGACCAGGAACGGGTACAGCAGGAACAGTGCCACGGTACCGAGTGCGCCTGCACCGATGGAGGTGAGCGTGACCATCACCCCCAGCACCACGCCTGTCAGCACGGTCAGGGTGTTCAGGCTGCGGTCGCTGAGGTGGTAGTGGTCACCGGCATGGCGGTTGGCGAAGGCCTGCAGGCGCGATTTGAACAGGATGGCCAGCGCAGTGAGGATCAGCACCACGGCAAGGCCTTGCTTGATAATGGCGTTGAGCGCCGAGGTATCGGTGTGCAGGGTGCTGAGGAACCACAGGGTCAGTGCAGCGGCGGGCACGCTGCCCAGGCTCAGATAGCCGGTGATCTTCCAGTCGATGTTCTTGTGTCGGGCATGCACCCATACGCCGCTGGCTTTGGTGATGGCGGCGTACAGCAGGTCGGTGCCGACAGCGGTGGCCGGGCTGATGCCGAACCACAGCAGGATAGGGGTCATCAGCGAGCCGCCACCGACGCCGGTCATGCCGACGATGAAACCCACGACCAGGCCCGCAATGGTGAAACCGAAAGAACCTACATCCATACGCTACTCGACTGCCCAACTTTGCCCGTTATCGGATGCAGCCAGCATATAGATTTTTTTATAGCCAAATAGACTTGTTCGTTATTAGGTTATAACCGCGGCCGATCAGCGATCAGTCATCACCACCATCACGTGGGCATCGCCGCCGTCGTCGCTTTCCGACAGGTAGATGTGCCCCACCTGGCTGTCAAAATACGCCGTCTCCTGTGGCCCGATGCTCACCGCCTCACCGGTCTCGAACTCGATGCGCACACGCCCGCTCAGCACCAGCGCGAACTCCTGGCCGGGATGGCGGATAAAATCGTCGAACTGGCCGCGTTCCCTGGCGATGATGCGGGCATAGGCCGGCGTCATGCGCCGTTCGGGAAAGTCGCCGGCAATCGGATAGTAATCATAGGTGCCGGTCGAATAACCCGCCGCTGCCGGCAATGAATCGACCACCACGGTCACCGGCACCGGGGTGCTCACCGTACCGCTGGCGCGTAGTAACTGGGCGATATCGACATTCAGTGCCCGCGCGGCAGCGGCAAGTTTTTCATAGCTGACCGACACCTGCGCCAGTTCCATTTTCGACAAGGTGGACAGCGGCACGCCACTGGCTTCGGACAATTGCTTGAGGGTCATCTGGCGTGCCTTGCGCACCTGGCGCAGGCGCTGGCCGACTACAGCGCGGTCTAGCAGGGGAAGGGCAGCGGGCATTCAGGGCTCTCGGCATGCGGCGTTGGTCGGGCATCTTACCTTGGACCCTTGCGCATTTCTAAATTCTCATATATTAGAATTCTCATAAATGATAATTAAGCTGGCAGGAGCGTGCATGATCCCGATCTACGACACCCTTATCATCGGTGCCGGCATTGCCGGTGCGTCGCTGGGCTATCGCCTGGGGGGTCAACAGCGGGTGCTGTTGCTCGAGCGCGAGTCGCAGCCTGGCTACCATGCCACCGGGCGCTCGGCGGCGATGTTCATGGAGGCATACGGCACCCCGCAGATCCAGGCCCTGACCCGCGCCAGCCGGGCGTTCTACCACGCCCCGCCGGCGGGTTTCTGCGAGCACCCGCTGCTGGAACCGCGTGGCTGCCTGTATGTGGCGAGCGTGGAGCAGCGCGAGCTGCTCGAGCAGACCCACGCGCAGAACGTGGCCAATGGCACCGAAGTCAGCCTGCTTGACCGCGACGCCGCGCTGGCCCTGGTGCCCAGCCTGCGAAGCGAGACCTTGGCCGGCGCGGTGCTCGAGCCGGGTGCCATGGACCTGGACGTGCATGCGCTGCATCAGGGCTTCTTGCGCGGCTACCGTGCTGCCGGTGGTGAACTGCGCTGCAATGCCGAGCTGCTCAGGGCCAGCTACCAGAATGACCTTTGGCAAATCGAGCTGGCCGATGGCAGCCACGTGCAGGCGCGCCAGCTGGTCAATGCCGCAGGTGCCTGGGCCGACCGCGTGGCCGAGCAGTGCGGCGTGGCACCGGTCGGCCTGCAACCCTGCCGACGCAGCGCCTTCACCTTCCCCGGCCCGGCGGACCACGACTTCGCCCGCTGGCCGGCCGTGATCGGCGTCGATGAAAGCTTTTACTTCAAGCCCGATGCCGGCCAGCTACTCGGGTCGCCAGCCAATGCCGACCCGGTCGAACCCCAGGACGCCGCACCGGAGGAATTGGATGTGGCCCTGGGCATCTACAACATCGAAGCCATGACCACCCTGGCGATCCGCCGCCCCAGCCACACCTGGGCCGGGCTGCGTTCGTTCGTCGCCGATGGTGACCTGGTGATCGGGTTTGACCCGCACGTCCCCGCGTTTTTCTGGCTGGCGGCCCAGGGCGGCTATGGTATCCAGTCGGCTGCAGGCGCCTCACGGCTGGCAGCCGACCTGCTGCTCGGCCAACCGCTGTGTCCCAGTCTTGTCCGCCAGGGGGTGGCCCCCGAGCGCCTGTCCCCGGCCCGTTTTCAACAACCGTGAAAGGAGCTTCCCATGAGCAATGACATCCAGCGTTTCCCCAGCAGCCTGCCGTTCCCGTTTTCCCGCGCGGTCAAGGCCGGTGGTTTTCTGTTCCTCTCCGGCCAGGTGCCAATGAGCAGCGCTGGCGAAGTTGTGCGCGGTGATATCCAGACCCAGACCCGCGCCGCCTGCGAGCGCATCGCCGACAGCCTGGCGGCCTGCGGTGCCAGCTTCGACCAAGTGGTCAAGGCCACGGTGTGGCTATCGGACATGAGCCACTTCGCCGGTTTCAACGAGGTGTACAAGGCGTTCTTCGGTGCCGCGCTGCCAGTGCGTTCCACCGTCGCCTCGGCGTTGGCGCTGGGCGTGGACGTGGAGATTGAAGTGCAGGCGTTTGTCGGCGACTCCTGAAACAGCGGTGCAGGAACGGGCTTGCCCGCGAAAAGGCCCTCAAAGGCACAACAACAATAAATCAGAGGTGCACATGAAAGAGCAGCTGAAGATTGCCGGCGCATTTGTCGGTGTGATTGTGGGGGCGGGGTTCGCTTCGGGGCGGGAACTGCTGTTGTTCTTTGTCGATTTCGGCCTGTGGGGGCTGGCCGGTGCGTTGGTCAGCGCCGCCTTGTTCACCTTCCTCGGCATGGCCCTGGCCGGGCTGGGCAACCGCCAGCAGGCGACCTCGCACAAGGATGTGATCCAGGCCATTTGCGGCCGGCACCTGGGCCGGTTCGTCGACTGGTTGATCACCTTCTTCATGTTCGCGGTCACCGTCGTCATGCTGGCGGGCGGTGGTGCATTGCTGGAGCAGCAGTTCGGCATCCCGGCACTGACCGGCAGCGTGCTGATGACGCTGGTGGTGGTGGGCATCGTGTGCCTGGACGTGCGCAAGGTGATCCTGGCCATTGGCGCCATCACGCCACTGCTGATCCTGGTGGCGTCGGCCATTGCGCTGTACGCGGTGTTCAGCCGTGAACAGAGTTTCGCCGCGCTCGATCAGCTGGCCGGCCAGCAGCAGGCCGGCACCCGCCACTGGTTGCTGGGGGCGTTTCTGTATGTGTCCTACAACATCGTCGCGGGTGCGCCGATCCTGGCCATTCTGGGTGGCTCGGCCAAGGGTGAGAAAACCGCCGTGTGGGGTGGCTTGCTCGGTGGTGCGGCATTGGGTGGCCTGATGCTGGTGATGAGTGCCGGGCTGTTGTCGCGCCTGGACAGCGTGGCCGACCTGCCGATGCCGATGCTGTCGATTGCCAGTGAAGTATCGCCGTTGCTGGGCCTTGTGATGTGCCTGATCATCTTCGGGATGATCGTCAACACTGCTGTCGGCACCATGTTCTCGTTTCTGTCGCGGCTGTTGCCAGCGGGCACGGCCAAGTTTCGCTGGGGGTCGGTGGTCACCGGGGTGGTGGCGTTTGGCTGCAGCCTGGTGGGGTTCATCAGCCTGGTGGGCGAGGTGTACCCGTTGTTCGGTTACCTGGGCTTTGTGCTGATGGCGGCCGTGTTGCTGGCCTGGGTGCGACGGGCTCGGGTGCGGGAAGCAGCTGTGGCTTGAAACGGGGCGATATCAACGGGCCTGTACCGGCGACAACAGCCATTGGCCGCTGCCGCCTGATGCCAGCGATTAGATCCTGAAGCTGCCCACCAACTGCTTCAAGCGCCCGGCCTGCTGCGCCAGCTGGTCGCAGTGGCGCAGGGTGTCGTTGAGGTTCTCCACCCCTTGCTGGTTCAGGGCGTTGATCTGGGTGATGTCCAGGTTGAGGCTTTCGACTACGGCAGTCTGCTCTTCGGTGGCGGTGGCCACCGACTGGTTCATGCCATCGATCTCGCCAATGCGCTGGGTAACGCTGGCCAGGCGCGCACCGGCCTGGTTGGCCACTTGCACGGTCTGTTCGCTGGAAACCTGGCTGGTGTTCATGGTGTGCACCGCTTCGCGCGAGCCCACCTGCAGGCTGGTGATCATGCGGTGGATTTCTTCCGCCGATTCCTGGGTGCGGTGCGCCAGGTTGCGCACTTCATCAGCCACCACCGCAAAGCCACGGCCGGCTTCACCGGCACGGGCCGCTTCGATGGCGGCGTTCAGCGCCAGCAGGTTGGTCTGCTGCGAGATGCCCTTGATCACGTCGAGGATCTTGCCGATCTCGTCAGTGCTGGCGTTGAGCGTTTCGATCTGCGCGCAAGACTCGCTGATGCGCTGCGACAGGGCAGTCATGGCACTGATCGCTTCTTCGACCACTTCACGGCCACCATGGGCCTGTTCGCTGGCGCCGCTGGCATGCTGGGAGGCATCGGCGGCGTTGCGGGCGATTTCCTGGGTGGCGGCACCCAGTTCGTTGATTGCCGCAGCCACGCTGTTGGTGCGCATGCTCTGCTCTTCAGAGCCGCTGATCG
>NZ_JABMCW010000349.1:0-5411 GCF_013179705.1 Pseudomonas sp. CM25
TCACCGGCCATGGCGTATTGAACTGGGTGTAGGTCCAGCTCTGGTCACCTTCATGCTTGAGCAGCTTCTGCGTCTTGCACTCGTGAATCCAGGCGCAAGCACCGGCCACGTCTTCCTGCAACGCCTGGACCTTGGCCAGCGGCGCCTTGATCAGGGTCACGCCCTGATAGGCCTTGTACTTGGAGCCCGCCACTTCGCTGAGGGAAACCTTGATCCCCTCCTCGTCCTTGGCCACCTGCCAGTTTTCGGCCCAGGCAGCAGGCGACAGCAGAACACCCATGCCACACAGCAGTGCAATACGCTTGAACGATCTCATCATGTTTATCCTTGTTGTCGAAGATCCAGCCAGTCACGCCGCCGTCATCTGCTCCCACCAGCCAAGAATCCTGATTGCCTCTTCACTGTCACTGCCACACACCTCGGCATCTGCCTTGAAACCACCACACACCGCCGGCCGCTCGGGCTTGCCGAACAGGTCGCAGAGGTTGGCGGCCGTCAGGTGCAGGCAGCGCTCGCCCGCCGGCTTGCCATTGGGCATGCGCGGCATGGCAGAAGTGATGGACGGGGCGATGCAGCAGGCACCGCAACCCTCACGGCAATTCATGGCAACTCACCAAAATCAGGACTCCCTGAAACAGAAACGGGACGAATGCCCCTGGATAGTAACGGCTCAAACAGACGTTTGAAATTGCTGGCACAAGGAAATATGCCGTGACCCGGTAGTCAGTTCCCGGTTACTGACGATACTCGAAATCGATGGCTGCCCCTTCCACGTCATGACGGCTGTCATTGCGCAACTGCAACTGCATTTCGTTGCTGATCAGCCGACCATTGAGCTGGAACGGGCTATCGCTGGGCTCAGGGCTCTGGCTGAACATGGGAGGCAGCAAAGGTTTGCGACGCTGGATGGGTGAAGGCGTACCTACATTCGGCTCGAGGTTGTCGACCAGGTCCGTGGGCAGACTCAAATCGAGCTTTGCCTTGGGCAATGGCTTGGCGACGGCCTTGCTCACCGGTTTACGCGCCGGCTTGGCCTTGCTGTTGCTGGCCTTCTTCGCCACCGGCTTGGTTGCCGCCTTGGTTGCCGCCTTGGGCGCCGGCTTGTTCGAGGCCGCCTGCGCCTGAGCAGCCGGCTGCGCAGCCTGGGCGACACTACCCAGCGTGCAGAACGGTGCAAGGCACAAGATCAGGACAAAACGGCGTAAGGCGCTCATGGCAATTGGACAGACTGGCCGGAAAAGTGCGTATGCTCTCTGTTCCGCGGGCTGCTGGCAAGCCTTACAAAAGTGTGAGGGCAGGCTCTCTGCACAGCTGTTGCGCCAGCAAACCCAGGGTAATCACTGCGCGCTCGGCCTCTTTGTTCCACGGAATACCGCAGTTCAAGCGAATGCAGTGATTGAACTGTTCTGTGTTACTGAATATTAGCCCCGGAGCAATGCTGATCCCCTGCTCCAGCGCGCGCACGTGCAGCTCCTGGGTATTGACCCGCCCAGGCAGGCTCACCCACAGAATGAAACCGCCTGTCGGCCGGGTCATCTGGGTACCCTCGGGAAAGTGCTGCTGCACCGCCAGCTGGTAGGCACTGAGGTTCTTGCGGTACTCCTGGCGAATGTAACGCAGGTGGCGATCATAGCCGCCGTTTTCCAGGTAAGCCGCCACCCCCATCTGCGTCACGCTGCAGGCCGAGTGGGTGGTGAAGGTTTGCAGGCGCTGGATTTCGTCCTGGTAACGCCCGGCAATCATCCAGCCAACACGCACCCCCGGTGACAAGGTCTTGGAAAAGCTTGAGCAGTAGATCACCCGGTCCAGCCGGTCGTACGCCTTCAGCGCCTTGGTCTTGCCCTGCTCGAACATCAGCTCGCCATAGATATCGTCTTCGATGATCTGAATATCGAAGTCCGAAGCCAGGCGCAGCAATTGCTTCTGCCGTTCTTCGGGGACGGTGCCGCCCAGCGGATTGCTCAGGCGCGCAGTCAGCACCAGAGCCTTGATCGACCACTGGTTGGCTGCCAACTGCAAGGCTTCGAGACTGATCCCGGTGGACGGGTCACTAGGGATCTCGATCACCTTCAGGCCCAGCAGGTCAGCCAATTGCAGCAAGCCGTAATAGGTCGGCGACTCGGCGGCGATCAGATCACCCGGGCGCGTCAGCACACGCAGCGACATCTGCAGCGCATCGACACAGCCGTGGGTCACGATCACCTCTCGCGGATCGACCAGCACCCCGGCATCGCGCATGCGAATGGCGATCTGCCGGCGCAGCGGCTCGAAACCCGGGCTGAACATGTAACTGAAGGCGCGCGGGCTGTGAAAGCGCGTCACCTTGGCAATTTGCTGGTGCAGGGCCCGCACGGGCAGATAGTCGACATGCGGCACGGCGGCGCCAAACGGGAAAACGCCGTCGCGCCGCGCCTCGGTCAGTACCTGCTGGATGATGCTGGCGCGGGTCACCAGACCGGGGCGCTCGACCCGGGCGATGTCCGGGGTCTGGGCAGTCAGGGCCGGGGTCTGGTGCACGTAGTAGCCAGACTGCGGCCGCGCGCGGATAAGGCCCTGGTCTTCGAGGTTGGCATAGGCCTGCAGCACCGTGGCATGGCTGACATTGAGCTGGGCGCTCATCTTGCGCACGGAAGGCACCCGCTCGCCTGGCTGGTAGACACCGCGACGGATGTCATCGGCCAGTTGCTGGGCGATACGCTGGTACAGCAGCAGGTTGGTCATGGCTGGATCTCGACGCGCGGACGGCTAGTTATTCTTGTGCGACACACTGACGGTAGAGGATACCGTAACAGTTGCAAAGTGTACTGGGACAGATGGCAAGATAGTCAACAATACAATTGCGTGGCAGCCATAGAAAGGATTATGCCGCTGCCAGACCAATCACAAGCGGGGGCTGCTCTGCCGCCCCCGCTTGTCATCAATCAGCGCGCTGGCGCGAGCTTGCCTTTTTCATCGGAAAACACGATCTCTACCCGGCGGTTCTGCGCCCTGCCCCGCTCCGACGCATTGGCCTCGATCGGATACTGGTCGCCATAACCTTCCACCTGCAGGCGCTTCTCGTCGATGCCCAGGTCGACCAGCATGTCGGCCACGGACTGTGCCCGATCGCGCGACAGCTTGACGTTGTCCTCGGGGGCGCCGGTGCTGTCGGTATAGCCCTCGATACGCACCACCCGACGCGGGTTCAGTTGCAGGAACTGCACCAGCTTGAGCACGGTACGGCTGGCCGAGTTCTTCAGGTCGGCACGGCCGGTATCGAACAGCACATCGCCCAGGGTCATCACCAGGCCACGGTCGGTCTGCTCCGAGGCCAGCGCTGCAATCTGCGACTCGACCCACTTGCCCTGCTGCTGCACGCTGGCCAGCTTGGCCTCGCGCAGGGCCAGTTGCAGGCGCTGGCGCTCGAGATCGAGCTTGGCCTGACGCTCCTGACTCAGCGCCAACTTGGCATGCTCGCCGGCGATTTCGCTGTAGCGCTGGCTGAGATAGGCGTAATGCCGCACATCGGAGCCGGTGCCGATATAGCTCGACAGGCGCTCGGCGCGTGCCAGCGATTCGCCAGCACGAATCACGTCGCGCGGCGCGCTGCGCAGCACATCGGAATCATCCTTGACCTTCTGGAACGCGGCAGTGGCGTCGTCCAGCGCTGAGCTGCTGCGCTGGCTGGCGCAACCTTGCAAACCTGCCGCCAGCGCCAGCAACGCCAGCGCGGCCAATGGTGCACGGCGAATCATGGCTGCACCTCCAGCTGCTTGCGCAGGCGCTTGACCCGCGACTGCAGCAGTTGCAGCTGCTCTTCGCTCTTCTGGTTCAGCACCTGGGCCTCGGCCAGACGTGCATCCAGCTCCGCCTGCTCGGCGCGCATGCGCGCATCGCGATAGTCTTGGGTAAGCATATTGGTCTTGGCCCGGGCCAGCTTGTCTTCGGCCAGTTTCAGCGTTTCGACCTGGTCGGTGGCACCGACGGCCCTGGCCTGCTCCAGTGCCTGTTCGGAAATGCGCATCTGCTCGTCAGGGGCCGGATCATTGGCGCAGCCAGCCAGGCCGAGCACGGCCAGGGCAAGGATTAGTGGTTGGGTTCTCACGCAATCTTCCTAGTGTTTGGGGGCGTCCGTCGGCACCCGCAGTTGCTGCGCTTTCCAGCGCTCGACATTACGTTGCAGCACGGCCTCGGACGCACCGGAGATCGGCAATTCTGTCAGTTTTTTCGCCAATTGCCCACGCAACCAGCTGTCATTGCATGCCGAGTTGTGTGACAGGGCCAGGTACAGGCCCGGCCGATCCACCGGCAAGCCCCGGGCAATCAGGTCATTGCTCATGCCCAGGCTCTGGGCCATGGCCATGCCCGCATAGCGGCCAGCCAGCACATAGTCGACCTGGCCGAGCACCAGTTTCTGGAATGCCTGGGTAAGGTTCTGTGCCGGCACCAGCTTGAGCTGGGTTTTGGCGAAGGCAGTGAAGGCTGGCGTGAGACGTGCGCGTTCGGACAAACTGCCCTGGTACCTGGCCAGGTCCGCCGGGCCGTCGAAGTCCAGCACGGCATCATGGCGCGTCCATACCAGGTACTCGTTGAGCTGCAGGGGTGGATGGATGTAGTCCAGCGCGGTCAGCTGCTCCACTTGCATGGGGGTGTCGAGCAGCAGGTCCATGCGCCCGCTGCGTACCTCGTCCAAGGCCTGATCGCGACGGCCCGCATTCAGCACTTCTACCTTTACACCCAGCTCGCCAGCTACCTGGCGCAACAGGTCCACATTGGCACCGATCAGGTGTTTCGGGTCTTTCGGGTCTTGCCACGAATACGGTGGCGCATCCGGGCTGCCGGTCGCCACCAGGCGCTCGCATTTGCCTGCTGCCATGGCCAGTGGTGACATCAACACCGCCACACATGCCAGCGCCCTGCCCGTTCCGCGCAACCTCATCCCTCACTCCTTGTATTGCTTGATCCGGCCCTATCGCCGGCAAGCCAGCTCCCACAGGTACTGCAACGCCCTGAAGCGTGGCGCCGTACCTGTGGGAGCTGGCTTGCCGGCGACAAGGCCGCTACAGACCATAAAAAAACCCGGCCCCCTGTACGAGGGCCGGGTTCTTTATAAGTGAAGCAGGCGGATCAGACCAGCTTTTCCAGCTCTGGCACCGCTTCGAACAGGTCAGCGACCAGACCGTAGTCGGCTACCTGGAAGATCGGCGCTTCTTCGTCCTTGTTGATCGCAACGATCACCTTGGAGTCCTTCATGCCGGCCAGGTGCTGGATCGCGCCGGAGATACCGACGGCGATGTACAGCTGCGGGGCCACGATCTTGCCGGTCTGGCCGACCTGCATATCGTTGGGCACAAAGCCTGCGTCGACCGCAGCGCGCGAGGCACCGACGGCAGCGCCGAGCTTGTCGGCCAGGCTGTACAGGTGCTTGAAGT
>NZ_JABMCW010000035.1:0-28291 GCF_013179705.1 Pseudomonas sp. CM25
AGATATGGCGAACAGTCCATTTGCGATGGCGACGCTTACTCACCTTTTCGCCCTTACGGCGAGTCACTTTTTTTCTTGGAAAAAAGTAACCAAAAACCGCTCGCTCCCATCATCCGGCCCCTACGCTTCGCTTCGGGGTCCCCTCACTCCGGCCTTGCTCCCGGGAGGACCGCGCTGCAGGCCCCATCCTGGGGCCCAGCGCTTGACAGGCATCCTTGCCCGTCACCTCCCTCCGCAAGGCCTGCGTTCGGCCTCCTGAAGTCGCGACGATCAAGATCAAGATCAAGATCAAGATCTATAGCAACAGCACTGATCTTGATCATTCCACTGTGCAGACTTTTCGCCTATTGTCGAGTTTCCCTTCCCGAACGACTGGCACATTCATGCAGAAAGTCATCGTCATCACCGGCGGTAGCCGGGGCATTGGCGCCGCCACAGCGCTGCTGGCTGCCCGCCAGGGCTACCGCATCTGCATCAACTACCACGCCGACGAACAGGCAGCCGAAGATATCCTCGGCCAGGTCCGCGCTCTGGGCGCCCAGGCTATCGCCGTGCGCGCCGACGCCAGCGTTGAAGACGAGATTGTCCAGCTGTTCCGGCGCGTCGACGAGGAGCTCGGCCCGGTCACTGCACTGGTCAACAATGCCGGCACCATTGGCCAGCAGAGCCGCGTCGAGGACATGTCCGAGTTCCGCCTGCTAAAGGTCATGAAGACCAATGTCGTCGGCCCCATGCTCTGCACCAAGCACGCCCTGCTGCGCATGGCGCGCCGGCATGGCGGGCAAGGCGGGGCCATTGTCAACGTGTCGTCGATGGCCGCGCGCCTGGGCTCGCCCAACGAATATGTCGACTATGCCGCCTCCAAGGGCGCGCTCGATACCTTCACCATCGGCTTGGCCAAGGAAGTGGCAGGCGAGGGCATTCGCGTGAATGGTGTACGGCCGGGCTATATCCACACCGGTTTCCATGCGCTGTCCGGCGACCCCGACCGGGTCAGCAAGCTGGAAGCCGGTCTGCCCATGGGACGTGGCGGGCATCCCGAGGAAGTGGCCGAGGCCATCCTGTGGCTGCTCTCCGACAAGGCGTCCTACTCCACCGGCACCTTCATCGACCTCAGCGGCGGGCGCTGAACGCCCCCGTCAACTTTCGATCAGTTCCCGTACCCGCTCGGCCAGCACTTCCAGTTCGAACGGCTTGGTCAGCACCAGCGTACCCTGCAGCAACTGGCCGTCACTGAGCGCCGCGCTTTCGTCGTAACCGGTGATGAACAGCACCTTCAGATCGGGATAGCGCTCACGGCAACGCTCGGCCACCTGCCGGCCATTCAGGCCGCCGGGCAGGCCGATATCACTCAGTAGCAGGTCTGGCCGCTCAGCGTTTTGCAGGTGGGCGAGGGCGGCGGGGCCGTTTTCGAACGCGTCGACCCGATAGCCCAGCTCCTCCAGCACTTCGCAGACCACCAGGCGCAGCGCGGACTGGTCCTCGACCAGCAGAATGCGTTGCTCTGTCGACGCGCTTCTTGCCAAAGGTGTACGGCGCGGTCTGGGGGCCGGCGCCTGCGGTTGCGTGTGGTGGCGGGGCAGCAGCAGTTCGATGCGCGTGCCCTCACCCAGCACCGACAGCACCCGCAGTTGTCCGCCTGACTGCCGCACGAAGCCGTAGGCCATGGATAACCCCAGACCGGTGCCTTGGCCCGCCGGTTTGGTGGTGAAGAACGGCTCGACGGCGCGCTCGGCCACCTCTGCCGACATGCCTTTGCCATCGTCGATGATACTCAGCCGCAGATACCCGCCGGCTGGCAGTTCCAGTGCCTGGGCCTGATTGGGGTCGAGCAGCAGGTTGTCGCCGATGATATCGATCGCACCGCCTGCGGGCATGGCATCGCGGGCATTGATGCATAGGTTGAGCAGGGCGCTTTCCAGTTGTGGCGGGTCGATGAACGTTGGCCACAACTGGCTGGCGAACTGGCTGCTCAGGGTAATTGCCGGGCCGATGGTGCGGCGTAGCAGCTCCTCCATGCCGGTTACCAGCGTGGCCACTTGCGTGGAGCAAGGTTGCAGGGTCTGCTGGCGAGAAAAGGCCAGCAGCCTGTGCACCAGCGAAGAAGCCCGCTGCGCCGAACCGCTGGACAGCTCCAGCAACGGTTCCAGGGCGTCAAAGCGCGACTGCTCAAGGCGTTGGCGCATCAGCTCCTGGGCGCCCAGGATGCCGCCGAGCAAATTGTTGAAGTCATGGGCGATACCCCCACTGAGCTGGCCCACGGCTTCCATTTTCTGCGCTTGGCGCAAGGCTTCCTCCGCCTTGGCCAGGCGTTCTTGCTCCCGCACCCGCTCGCTGATGTCATAGGCAAACAGGTAGGCACCCTGGATTTCACCTTCGGCGTTACGCAGGGCGTTGAAGCGCAGCTCGTAATGGCGTTGTGCGGCTACCTGACCAAAGCGGCCGATTTCGGTGAACTGCTCGCCCGCCAGGGCGCGCTGCCACATTGGTAAAATTGGGGTCTGGCCATCGCTGCCATCGTCGATCAGCGTCGGGACGTAATCGCCGACCTCCGGTGCTTGCCCATACAGCAACCGAAAGTCGTGTTTCGCCTGGCTGTTGACCGCCAGCCAGCGCATGTCGTTACCGACCACATGCACGTTGACGACGCTGTGGTCGATCAGCTCTGCAAACAGTCGGCGCTCCGCCAGTGCGATATTCACCCGCTGTTCAAGCTCTTCGTTCAGGCGCTGCAAGGCCTGTTCCGCCCGCCGTCGTTCGGTGACGTCCTTGAACAGCACCGCCACCTGGCGCCTTTCGGCCGGCTCCACGCGGAAAGTGGTAACGGACAGTACATGGCCGGTGGCCACCAGTTCCTGCTCGAATTGCAAGGGTTCGCCCGTGCGCAGCACCGCGCCATAGCGTGCCACCCAGCCATCCGCTTCGTCGGGCACCATTTCGCGCAGCTTCTGCCCGACCACGTTGGCGATGCCGGCGTGTTTGGCGTACGCCGCATTGGCCAGCACGTGCACATAGTCACTGAGCGGCCCGTGCGGGCCGTCGAAAAACTCGATGATGCAGAAACCTTCGTCCATGGTGTCGAACAGCGAACGGTAGAGGTTCTGATCATGGCCTTGAAGGCTCGCAACCTGTGCCTCCAGTAGCGCGTTCTGCCGCTGCAGGGCTTCGACTTGTTGATGCAGGGAAAGCAGGTCGCGGGATGACATGCCGAGGTCCGAAGCAGGAGAAGGCAAAGACTTTAACCTGTTCGCCTGTAGGCGGATACCCGGTCGGCATGCTGCCCATTGGGTGGTTAGGCATCAGAACGAGCGGATGATCCGCCCCAGGGTTTCCATGGCCCTTTCGGCGCCGTCATGCCAAGGGCTGCCGTAGTTCAGGCGGATACAGTTGCCGAAGCGCCGGGTGGGCGAAAAGATCGGCCCGGGGGCGATGCTGATGCCTTGGGCCAAGGCCATGTGAAACAGTTTCAGGGCGTCCATCTGCTCGGGCAGTTCCAGCCACAGGAAGTAGCCCCCGGACGGTTGGCTTACCCGTGTCTGAGCCGGGAAGTAGCGGGCGATGGCGGCCAGCATGTTGGCCTGCTGGCCCTCCAGGGCATAGCGCAGCTTGCGCAGGTGCCGGTCGTATCCGCCGTGCTGCAGGTAGTCGGCAATGGCCGCCTGCGCCGGCATCGAAGCGCAAAGCGACGTCATCAGCTTGAGCCGCTCGATCTTCTGCGCAAAGCGCCCGGCCGCGACCCAGCCGATCCGGTAGCCGGGTGCCAGGCTTTTGGCGAACGAACCACAGTGCATGACCAGGCCCTGGGTGTCGAAGGCCTTGGCGGGTTTGGGTGCCTGCTGCGAGTAGTACAACTCGGCATACACATCGTCCTCGATCAAGGGCACCTGATGGCGCGCAAGCATTTCTACCAGGGCCTGCTTCTTCGCCTCCGGCATGCTTGCGCCTACCGGGTTCTGGAAATTGGTCATGCACCACACGGCCTTGACCGGGTGTTTTTCCAGGGTCTGCGCCAGTACACCCAGGTCCATGCCTTCGCGCGGGTGCACGGGGATTTCCACTGCTTTGAGCTTGAGCCGCTCCAGCACCTGCAGGCAGGCATAAAAGGCCGGGGCTTCGATGGCCACCAGATCGCCGGGCTCGGTTACCGCCTGCAGGCACAGGTTCAATGCTTCCAGCGCGCCGTTCGTGATCAGCAGCTCTTCCATTGGCAGCATCAGCCCGCCCACCATGTAGCGCAGGGCAATCTGCCGGCGCAATTGCGGGTTGCCGGGCGACAGGTCGGTCACCACCATGCGCGGGTCCATGCTGCGGCTGGCGCTGGCCAGCGAGCGCGACAGACGTTGCAGCGGGAACAGTTCGGGGCTGGGGAAGGCCGAGCCGAACGGTATGGTGTTGGGGTCCTTGATCGAATCCAGGATCGAGAACACCAGCGCGCTGACGTCGACGTCGGTGGACTCGCTGACCGGCTGCAGCGCCTGTGGCTCGCTGAACTGGCGTGGGGCGTGGGTGTTGACGAAGTAACCCGAGCGCGGCCGGGCACGAATGAGCCCGCGCCGTTCCAGCAGGTAATAGGCCTGGAACACGGTGGACGGGCTGACCCCGTGGGTCTGGCTGGCATAGCGCACCGAAGGCACGCGCTGGCCGGGGCCCAGCACCCCGGAGCGGATCAGTTCGGCGATGTCGTCGGCGAAGCGTTCGTAACGTTTCATTCTGGCCTTCTGTCGAAGCCTGGCAGGCAAGGTGGTGTCAGTGTAAGGGATCAGCGGTTGATCGGTGCGACGAAGCGGCTCTCGGCCACGCTGCGCACAGCAGGGTTGTCACGTTCGCTGATTTCAAAATTCAGGGTCTGCGAACTGCTGGTCGGGCGCTCGGCGAGCATCGCCACCGATACTGGCAGTTCACTCATTTCACCGGCAGGGATCACCAGGGTGCTGTTGCCCTGCAAGGTGAAGCCGTCGGCGTCCAGCAAGCGCAGTGCATAGTGCTGTGTGCGCTCGGTCTTGTTGATGACTTTCAGCAGGTAGATGTTTTCGATCTGGCCCAGGGCGTTCTCGCGGAACAGGCCGCGGTCCTTGATAACGTCCAGCGACACCATCGGGCGCAACTGCAGGGCCAGCACCAGCGCACCGATCATCAGCACCAGTGCGGCGGCGTACCCGAGCAGGCGCGGGCGCAGCCAGTGGGTGGTGCCGCCCTGCAGGCTGTGTTCTGACTTGTAGCCGATCAGCCCGCGCGGGTAACCCATCTTGTCCATCACCCCGTCACAGGCGTCGATGCACGCGGCGCAACCGATGCAGGCCATCTGCAGGCCATCGCGAATATCGATACCGGTGGGGCATACCTGCACGCACAGGGTGCAGTCGGTGCAGTCGCCCAGGCCTTGGGCGCGTGCGTCGCTGCCTTTCTTGCGCGGGCCTCGGGTTTCACCGCGACGCGGGTCGTAGGCCACCGCGAGGGTGTCCTTGTCGAACATCACGCTCTGGAAACGGGCATAAGGACACATGTGCAGGCACACCGCTTCGCGCAGCAGGCCGGCATTGATGTAGGTGGCGGCGGTGAAGAACAGCACCCAGAACAGCGCCACGCCGCCCAGTTGCAACGTGAACAGCTCCGCCGCCAGTGGCCGGATAGGGGTGAAGTAGCCGACGAAGGTCAGCCCGGTAACTACGCCGATGGCCAGCCACAGGCTGTGCTTGAGCGTGCGGCGGGCGAATTTGCCCGGGGTCCAGGGCGCGGCGGCCAGCTTGATGCGCTGGTTGCGGTCACCCTCGATGAGTTTCTCGCACCACATGAACAGCCAGGTCCAGGTGCTTTGCGGGCAGCTGTAGCCGCACCACACGCGGCCGGCATACACGGTGATGGCAAACAGGCCGAAGGCACAGATGATCAGCAGTGCCGACAGCAGGATGAAGTCCTGGGGCCAGAAGGTGGCGCCGAAGATGTGAAATTTGCTGTTCTCCAAATCCCACAGCACGGCCTGGCGGCCATCCCAGTTCAGCCAGGCGGTGCCGAAAAACAGCACAAACAGCACACCGGCGAAGCCGATGCGCAGGTTGCGGTACAGCCCGGTGAAGCTGCGGGTGTGGATGCCGCTGTCGTAGCGTCGCGTCCGGGGACTGGCTGGGGCAGTGGTGATCTCTGTGAAAGGGACTCTATCGCTCATGGTTCTGTGCTCATCAGGCCTCGATCAGGCATGAGCACTATGGCCCTGAAGCTGTTATCAGCACAGGTTCAGATTTTACGATAAAAACCATATCAGTTGCTGGGGTGCGCCCCGCCAGGCCTCAGATTACCGAGCCTGGCGTACTGGCCTTCAGATGCCTGCGGCTATCCACCGCACCCGCCACGGTAAGTGCATCGGCCTCGGCTTCGGTAATGGGCACGCGCTGGCCTGCGAGCAGGGCTACCGACATGCGCAACTGCTCGTCGGTGACGATTTCGATGTCCGGGCCGTCGCCCTCGATACGCACGTCTTCGCCAACCAGCGTGCAGCGGCGGGTGGTTTCGTCGACTTCAACAGGCATGGTGTGGTCCTCCTGGGGTTGTTACAGGGTGGACCACGGGGCAGAGGCAGATGCTGCATCGGCAGGCTGAGCGGCACTTTATGAAAGGCGCAGTGGTCCACAGTTGCAGATGGCAGGCCCGGTCCTTTCGCGGTCCTGGCAATTCAATGCTCAGCGTGGGAGCGGCCGCAATGGAGCTGATCTGGCAAACGATCCAGGCCGAATTCGCCGATATCACCGACTGGCGCGAGGTGACCCAGATTTCCGTAAGGCTGCTGATGGCGGCCGTGCTGGGTGCAGTCCTGGGCTTCGAACGCGAACACAAGGGCAAGTCCGCCGGGGTGCGCACGCACATGCTGGTCTCGCTGGGCGCGGCGCTGTTCGTGCTGGCACCGAGCATGGCCGGGGCTGATGAGCAGGCGCTGAGCCGGGTGATCCAGGGCATCGTCGCCGGTATCGGCTTCCTGGGTGCGGGCACTATCCTCAAGGGTAACGGCCAGGACACCAGCCACGTGAAAGGCCTGACCACGGCCGCGGGGCTATGGATGACCGCCGCAATCGGTACGGCTGCCGGCATGGGGCGCGAAGCCACGGCGCTGATCAGCACGGTGCTGGCCCTGCTGGTGCTGGGCACGATGCCGATGCTGGTAGACAAGGTAGAAGGGCAGAACGAGGAAAAGCAGAAGGAGGAAGAGGACGGGAAGCACTGAGGGGAGCCTAAGCTCCCCTCAAAGCGTTGCTGCCTGCTCTTTTTTTATTATTGGGACGGGCCTTTTATTGTTTTTGTAAGCCTGTCCTGGTGTTGCGAGCGACCCCCATGCGGGGTCAAGAGCAAACGTATTTTTTTGAGCGCTGACCTGCCTTCATCATTGCTGATCCGAACCTGGCTGCTGCTACCTTGTGGTAGTTTTATTGTTCTGTGCCAGACCGCGGGGCGTACCCCTGAAAAGCGTGTCGACTCCAAAAAGATCTGCTTGCTACGCCTCTGCCGTGTTGTTCTTGTTATGTCAGAGCCGTTACCTGTTGTTTTTATTGGGTATCGCATTTTTGTTGTTCTTGTACCAAAGATATAGCAGGGTGCGTGCCAACTTTTGAAAAGCCTTTAAAATCAATGGCTTAACGATTTTGCGCAAAATCCCGTCGCCTGAAATTCTGTCGATTTGTTTCCCTGTTACCCGATTTTCTACTGTGAAGCGTGGGGGCGGTAACACTCCACCCACGCACATGTGACAGCCGTATGACTTATTGTGCGCTGCGCGCCCGTGCCACCCGCGACCCGTTGTCGCGGCCCAACACGCTGCTGATCCGCCGCCCGGCGGCGATCAACCGATCAAGGTCGATGCCGGTTTCAATACCCAGCCCCTGCAGCAGGTACACCACATCTTCAGTGGCGATATTGCCGGTAGCGCCTTTGGCGTACGGGCAGCCACCGAGCCCAGCCACCGAGCTGTCGAACACGCTGATGCCTTCGAGCAGGCTGGCATAGACGTTGGCCAGGGCCTGGCCGTAGGTGTCGTGGAAGTGCCCGGCCAGCTGTGCCCGTGGTACTTGTGCCGACACCACCTCGAACAGCCGCCGGGTATCGCCGGCGGTGCCGCTGCCGATGGTGTCGCCCAGCGACACCTCGTAGCAGCCCATGTCGTGCAGGGCGCGGGCTACCGGGGCGACCTGTTCGGCACTGACCTTGCCTTCATAGGGGCAGCCGAGCACGCAGGACACATAGCCGCGTACACGCACGCCATGGTTGCGCGCGGCTTCCATGATCGGCTCGAAGCGCTTGAGGCTTTCGCTGATCGAGCAGTTGATGTTGCGCTGCGAGAACGCTTCGGAGGCGGCGGCGAACACGGCCACTTCCTTGACGCCCGCGGCCAGGGCGTCCTCGAAGCCGCGCAGGTTTGGCGCCAGAGCCGCATAAGTGACCCCCGGGCGCTGCTGGATGCTGGCGAATACCTCGGCAGAACCGGCCATTTGCGGCACCCACTTGGGCGAGACGAAACTGCCCACTTCGATGTAGGCCAGGCCCGCCTCGGTGAGGTCGTCCACCAGTCGCACCTTATCGGCGACGCTGATGGGCTGGGCTTCGTTCTGCAGGCCGTCGCGGGGGCCTACTTCGACCAGACGGACTTCTTTGGGCAAGTGCATGGCGGGTTTCCTGTGGCGTTCAGCGGTGGTCTTTGTTGTTCAGGGTGGCGGCCAGGGCCTGTTCGCAGCGCTCCTGGGCGGTGTCCAGTTCCAGTTGCATCTGGTGGATGTCGAGCATCTGCTGTTCCAGCTGGGCGCGGCGCTCGGCGATTTTCAGCAGCATGCTGTTGAGCTGTTTGAGGTTGCCACTGGTGGGGTCGTACAGCTCGATCAGTTCGCGGCACTCGGCGAGTGAGAAACCGATGCGTTTGCCGCGCAGGATGAGCTTCAGGCTGACTTTGTCGCGCGCCGAATAGATGCGTTCCAGGCCGCGGCGCTCCGGGCTGAGCAGGCCCTGTTCCTCGTAGAAACGAATGGCACGGGTGGTGATGTCAAGCTCGCGGGACAGGTCGGAGATGCTGTAGGTCTGGGTGCTCATGCTCGGGCTCTGCGTGGGGTATGGCGGTATCCTGAGGGTAGGTTGACGTTTACGTCAAGCAGGAGCCGGCACAGGCAGGCACTGATCAGTCCGGCTGCACCGCCCGCCGATAGCCATTGGGTGTCTGCCCACTCAACCGCTTGAACCACCGCGCGAAATACGTCGGGTCGGTGAACCCCAGGCTATCCGACAACTGCCCGATGCTCATGCGCGTGTACACCAGGTTCCGCCGCGCCTCCAGCAACAAGCGCTGGTGCACGACCTGCAGCGCTGTCTGCCCACTCAACGCCCGACACAGCTGATTCAGTTGCAGGCTTGGAACATTAAGCCGCGCGGCAAAATCCTCCACCGACAAATGTTCCCGGTAATGCGCCTCGACCAGGCGCAGGTATTGCCCGAGCAACTGGCGGTCACGTTCATCACGGTTGCGCGGCGCCTGGCCCAGTTGCTGGCGGCGGCTGATCCACACCATCAGCGCGGTCACCAACGCCTCGAGCAGGGCCGCCCGCGCCGGGGCGTTGCCCTGGTATTCCTGCTGCAGGGTGTCGATCAGGCTGCGCAGGTGCATACGGTCCTTGCCCAGCCGGTAACACGCCGGGTTGGCCAGCACCGTCAGTGGCGCGCCAAGGCGCTGCTCCAGGGCCGCCACCAGTGCCGGGCCGAAGGTCAGCACATGGCCCTGGATATCGGCACTGAAACGAAAGCCGTGCACGGTCATCGGCGGCACCACCTGGATGGCGGCTTCGCCAATGGCGCTGCGTAAACCTTCGATCTCCACCTGGGCCTCGCCGCGCTGCACATACAGGAGCTGGAACAGCTCGGCATGCTGGTGCGGCTTGATCTCCCAATGGTGCAGGCGGCTGCGCGCCGGGATCGACTCGCAGTGCAGCAGGTCGGTGCCCGGCCAGGCCTGATTTTCGCCGTACAACTTGAACAAGGGAACGCCGGGTAGGGTGGATTTCATGCGGGTTGGCCTGTCCGTTAATCGAACGAATTTTTTAAAAGTGCAGATTTTGCATGGAATAACACACTTCTATGGCAGTTTTTGCCAGTAAAAATGCAAGGGTAAACCCTAAAAGCAGATGCCGACCCACTGCCAGTGCGGGGCCGGCATTGTCCGAACAGAGATAACAACAATGAAAACTCAGGTTGCAATTATTGGTGCAGGTCCGTCCGGCCTGCTGCTTGGCCAACTGCTGCACAAGGCCGGCATCGACAATGTGATTGTCGAGCGCCAGACGCCAGAGTACGTGCTCGGTCGCATTCGCGCCGGGGTACTGGAGCAGGGCACCGTCGATCTGCTGCGCGAAGCTGGCGTATCCCGGCGTATGGACAGTGAAGGCCTGGTACATGAGGGCGTCGAGTTGCTGGTTGGCGGCCGCCGTCAGCGCCTGGACCTCAAGGCCCTGACCGGGGGCAAGACGGTAATGGTATACGGCCAGACCGAGGTTACCCGTGACCTGATGCAGGCCCGTGAGGCCAATGGTGCGCCGATCATCTACGCGGCCAGCAATGTCCAGCCGCATGAACTCAAGGGAGAGAAGCCCTACCTGACGTTTGAAAAAGACGGCCAGGTGCATCGGGTTGACTGCGATTACATTGCCGGGTGTGACGGCTTCCATGGTGTATCGCGGCAGAGCATTCCCGAAGGCGTGCTGCAGCAGTATGAGCGGGTCTACCCGTTTGGCTGGCTGGGCCTGCTGTCGGATACGCCGCCGGTCAACCATGAGCTGATCTACGCACACCATGAGCGCGGCTTCGCCCTGTGCAGCCAGCGGTCGCAGACGCGCAGCCGGTATTACCTGCAGGTGCCACTGGATGATCGGGTGGAGGCGTGGTCCGACGAGCGCTTCTGGGACGAACTCAAAGCCCGTCTGCCCGCCAATGTGGCCGCCGACCTGATCACCGGCCCGGCGCTTGAAAAAAGTATCGCGCCGCTGCGCAGCCTGGTGGTCGAACCGATGCAGTACGGCCACCTGTTCCTGGTCGGTGACGCCGCCCACATCGTCCCGCCAACCGGGGCCAAGGGCTTGAACCTGGCTGCGTCGGACGTCAACTACCTGTACCGGATCCTGGTCAAGGTGTACCGCGAAGGGCGCACCGACCTGCTGCAGCAGTACTCGCCGCTGGCCTTGCGCCGGGTATGGAAAGGCGAGCGTTTCAGCTGGTTCATGACCCAGCTGCTGCATGACTTCGGTAACCACAAGGACGCCTGGGACCAGAAGATGCAGGAGGCTGACCGCGAGTACTTCCTGACATCGCCGGCGGGGCTGGTGAACATTGCCGAGAACTATGTGGGGCTGCCGTACGAAGATGTGGTCTGACCGAAAGTTGCGGAAATTTCAACGCATGCACTGAACCGGTAGGAGCAGCCTTGTGCTGCGAAGAGGCCAATACTGCAACATCCAATTGCCAGTCATAACGGCCTTTCGCAGCACAAAACTGCTCCTGCAAGCTATGCCTGGCGCGCAAGCAGTTTTTGCATCTCTCGATATCCCCGCTGCCGCGCGTGCTCCAGCGCTGTCACGCCATCCTTGTCGGCAATCTGCCGATCTGCCCCGGCCGCCAGCAACCGGCGCACAATCTCCACATGCCGCGGCCCGCCATCGCCCAGAATCACCGCCTCCAGCAGCGCGGTCCAGTGCAACTGGTTGAGGTGATTCACATCCACCCCGGCATCGATCAGCATTTGCACCGTCTCGACATGCCCGCGCTCGGCCGCAGGGATCAGCGCAGTCCCGCCGTAACGGTTGGTGCTCTTCAGGTCGGCGCCGTGACTCAGGGTCAGTTGCAGGATGTCGTTCAGGCCACGGGCGCCGGCGTACAGGTAGGGGCTGTCATTGATGTTGTCCTTGGCATTCACGTCGGCACCGGCCTCGATCAGTGCCTGGGCCGCTGCGATCTGGTTGTCTTGGGTGGCGACCATCAGGGCAGTGCGGCCCTGCTCGTCACGGCTGTCCAGCCGGGCACCTTGTTTCAGCAACTGTTGCAACGTGCGTACGTCGTTTATGCGGGCTGCGTTGTGCAGGCGGTTGTCCATGGGGCTGGTCTCGGCGTGGGCGGCAAGGCTGCTGAACAGGGCGAACAACAAGGTTGCGAGTGATAAACGCATGGGGCAAGGTCCTCGATGGCTTGCCTGCATCCTAGAAAAAATACGCCAGGGCTTGAAGTCAAGTTTGTGCATGACCCACAGTGACTTTCCTGATAGCTGATGGCAGGACGCGCAACCATGAGATTTCCAACGCCGCTGGTCGGCGCCCTTTGCCTGCTGGCTGCCAGTGGCTGGGTCTGCGCCGACCAGCTTCTGCCTGCGCCACCAGAGCTGGCATCCGGTTACCGCAGCGGCCTGCAGCCGGTGCATGCCAGCCGGCATATGGCTGCCGCAGCCAACCCGCTGGCCAGCGAGGCGGGACGGGCGATGCTGCGGGCCGGAGGCAGCGCCATCGATGCCGCAATTGCCATGCAGATGGTGCTGACCCTGGTCGAACCGCAATCCAGTGGCATTGGTGGCGGGGCGTTCATCCTGTACTGGGATGGCAAGCGTGTGCAGGCTTTTGATGGCCGCGAGGCGGCACCGGCGGCGGTGACGGAAAAACTGTTCCTGCAGGCCGATGGCACACCCATGCCGTTCCGGACGGCGCAGATCGGTGGGCGTTCGGTAGGCGTGCCTGGGGTCTTGCGTGCGCTGAAGCTGGCTCACGAGCAGCACGGCAAGCTGCCGTGGCGCGACCTGTTCGCACCCGCCATCGGGTTGGCGCGAAATGGTTTCCCGGTCTCCCGGCGCCTTCATGCTTTGGTGGCCGGCGATCCGTACATTGCCGGGTCGCCGAGCATGGCCAGTTACTTCCTGGATCAACAAGGCCGGCCACTGCAGGTGGGCACGACCCTGCGCAACCCGGCGTTGGCGCAAACCTTCGAGCAGATCGCGGCGCAAGGTCCCGAAGTGTTCTACAGCGGCGAGATCGCCGAAGCCATCGTGGACAAGGTACGCAACCACGCCAATGCCGGCTACTTGTCGCTGCAGGACTTGCGGCAGTACCAGGCCAGGCAGCGCGAACCGGTCTGCGGCCCTTACAAGGCCTGGCGCATCTGTGGCATGCCGCCGCCATCTTCGGGCGGGGTGACAGTGTTGCAGACGCTGGGCATTCTTGAGGCTGCACAGCGCGCAGCGCCGCAACGCGACCTCGCAGCGTTGCCGCCTGTCGCGACCACATCCCCGGCGGGCCTCGAGGCTCGGCCACTGGCCGTGCACCTGATCGCCGAGGCGGAGCGCCTTGCCTATGCCGACCGTGCCCAGTACCTGGCCGACAGCGATTATGTACCGGTGCCGGTCAAGGCGCTGACCGATTCCGCCTACCTGGCCAGCCGTGCCAGGCAGATTACCGCGCACAGCATGAAGCAGGCCCGCCCGGGCCAGCCGCACGGCGCGGACCTGGCGCTGGCCCCGGACCGCTCGCCACTGCGCATTTCCACCTCGCACCTCAGCGCGGTGGATGACGCCGGCCAGGCCCTGGCCATGACCACCTCGGTGGAGGCTGCGTTCGGTTCGCACCTGATGGTCAAGGGCTTCTTGCTCAACAATCACCTGACCGACTTCTCGTTCATCCCGCAGGAACAGGGCAAACCTGTGGCCAACCGGGTGCAGCCAGGCAAGCGCCCGCTCTCGGCCATGGCGCCCACGCTGGTGTTCTCGCGTGCTTCTGGTGAACTGGTGGCCAGCCTCGGCTCACCGGGCGGCTCACAGATCATCGGCTATGTGAACAAGGCCCTGATCGGCCTGCTGGATTGGCAGCTCGACCCGCAGCAGGCCGCTGGCCTGCCCAACTTCGGCAGCCGCAATGCCGGCACCGAGGTGGAAGCGGGCCTGGCCAGTCCGGCGCTGATCCGGCAGCTGGCGGCCTGGGGTCATGAGGTGACGCCCATGACCATGACCAGCGGCATGCAGATCATCCAGCGCCATGGCGAAGGCTGGTCGGGCGGGGCCGACCCCCGGCGTGAAGGTGTCGCCCTGGGTGATTAGCCCATCGCGTTGCGGTGCACGAGGTGGCGTGATAGAAGTCAGGCTTGCCATTCAGCAGTTGAATATCAAGATGTCTATCAGCGTTAAATCGAATAGGGCCCTGTTCGACCTCGACCTGCTGCGCGCTATCGTCGTGGTGGCCGATTGCGGCAGCTTTACCACCGCAGCCGCGCGCCTGCATTCGACCCAGTCGACCATCAGCCAGAAGGTGCGCCGCCTGGAGGACATGGTCGGCCACCGCCTGTTGGTGCGTGGCAACCGCGACGTGCTGCCGACCGACGCAGGGCAGACCTTGCTCGGCTACGCCCGGCACATGCTGGCGCTGAACGACCAGATGCTCGAAGCCCTGGCCGGGGCGATGGTGGGCACCACGGTGCGTCTTGGCGTGCCCGAGGACTTCGTTGGCGGGCGTACCACCAATGCGCTGTCGGCCTTCAGTCGCCTGCACCCGCAGGTAAAACTCGAGGTGACCAGCGGCCTGTGCCGTGACCTCAGCCAGGCCTACGACAACGGTGAGCTCGACCTGGTGCTGCTCAAGCAGCGGCGCAACACCCGCGAAGGCGTGGCCTGCTGGCCCGAGCGGTTGCAATGGATCGACAGCGCGCGCTCCCCGGCTTTCGAGCTGGACCCGATCCCGCTGGTGACCTTCCCACCCCGTGGCCTCTACCGCGAAGACATGATCAGTGCAATCGAAGGCATGGGCCGGCGCTGGCGCATCAGTTTCACCAGCTCCAGCCTCAGCGGCATCCAGGCGGCGGTTGCCGATGGCATGGGCATCAGCCTGCTGCCGCCAAGGGCGGCGACTGGCGAGCATCAGGTGCTGGGAGGCAGGCAGGGGCTGCCGGAGGTCGACAGCTATGAAATCGTCATTGTCCACCGGCCGACAGCGGACGTGATGATCAAGGCGCTGGCCGAGGTGATGACGCAACTGCTGGCGGGCGGCGGCATCTAGCGGCCGAGGGGGAAGTGTTTCAGTCTGTGGCTGGAGGGAATGCATGGCAGTCTGCGCAGTCCCACCTGTTACGTGGGTACGACGCCCAACATCCCAAGCCATGGAGAAACATGATGAAAGCAGCAGTATTCGCCGCATTGCTGGCCAGCACCGGCCTGGCCCAGGCGGCCCAGACTGTGGAACTCAAGCTTGCAGGTGCCGATGGCCCGGGCAAGTCGATCGGCACCATCAGCATCGAGCAGAACAAGTACGGCACTTTGCTGACCCCGGACCTCAAGGACCTGCCGCCGGGTGTGCATGGCTTCCATCTGCACCAGAAAGGGTCTTGTGCAGCGGCTGAAGAGGGCGGCAAGAGCGTGCCGGCCGGGGCTGCCGGTGGTCATTGGGACCCGGACACCAGCAATGCCCACAAAGGCCCGTACGATGACAGCGGCCATCGCGGGGACTTGCCGGCGCTGTATGTCGGGGCGGATGGCAAGGCCACTTACCCGGTGCTGGCGCCGCGCCTCAAAGCCGAGGATTTCAAAGGCCACGCGCTGATGGTGCATGCTGGCGGTGACAACCATAGCGACCACCCCGCGAAGCTTGGCGGGGGTGGGGCGCGGGTGGCGTGTGGGGTGGTGGAGTAGCAGGTTGTGATCCCAGCGGGATAGTCATGGAGCCCTATAGGGATCCCATAAGGGCAGACAGGTGTTTGCCACAAGATATGCAGCGCCTGTGAGATCGAGCGCCGCCCGCGCGGCGCTTCGCGGGGCAAGAGAGTGTCAGTCAGTTAAGGCTAATGGGGCTGCTGCGCAGCCCATCGCCGCGGTTCGTCGCCACGACAAGCCAGCTCCCACCCCGACCGCATCGAATTCAAGCCATGCGCCGTACTTGTGGGAGCCTGGCTTGCCGGCGATGGGCCGCAAAGCGGCCCCAATTGCTTAACTGCCTGGCATTAGGGCTTGCCCCGCGAAGCGTCGCGCGGGCGGCGCTAGACCTCACAGGCGATGCAAATGCGATGGCAAGCACCCGTGAGTCAGGCACACGCCGCAATCAGGCGCGGTGACAGGTGAATCCCGGCAATCATGCAGCGCACCGAGCCGCCGGCCATTTCGATGGTCGGCACGTCCAGCGGCACTAGCCGCGCCGAGCGTTCGATGCGCTGGCGCTGCTCGGCGGTCAGGCTGTCGAAGGCCTTGCGTGACAGCGCCAGGATGCGCCCGTCACGCCCGGACAGCTCGATGGCATTGCCGGCGAACTGGCTGATCTGCAGGTTGCTCAGCGCGATCACATCGCGGCCCGATTCAATCAGGCGCATCCGCACTTCTTCAGCCCGCGCCTTGTTGGTGAACGTGTCAAACCCCACCAGGGCAAACTCGGTCGCCACGCACATCAGCACGTTGGTGTGGTAGATCGGCGTGCCGTGCTCATCGGCAGTATCGAACACCATCGGCTCGAAATTGAAGTGCGTGCTGAACCGCTCGAGGGCAATCGGGTCGGCGCGGTTGGAGCGTGCGGTGTAGGCCACCCGCGACAGGTGGTCGAAGACCATGGCGCCGGTGCCCTCAAGGAACAGGTCGTCCTGTTCCAGCCCCGAATAGTCGATCACATCCTGCACGCGGTACTCATGCTTGAGCATCTCGATCACATCGGCGCGGCGCTCGCGGCGGCGGTTGCGCGAGTACATCGAGTAGATCGCGATGTGCCCGCCTGGATGCGTGGAGAACCAGTTGTTGGGGAATACCGAGTCCGGGGTGTCGTGCTCGCCAAAATCGTCGAACAGGTGCACGCGCACGCCTTCGGCTTCCAGCCTGCCAGCGGCGTGGGTCACTTCATCGCGGGCCACTTCGGCCAGGTGCTGCCCGGCAGCCCCGCTGCTGCTGCGCTGGAACGAGTTGTCGGCTGCGGTTTCCGGGTTGGGGGTGAACGCATGCGGCCTGACCATGACCACTGCTGCAGGTGCTTGAATCGAACGCGTTGGAAATGCCATGTAGAAATACCCGTTGGGAAAGGTCAGGCAACGCGTCGGATGCGGGTTTTGGCAGCACGGCCACGGGTATGGCTGAACAGGTCTTTAGGGTCGTCTTCCACCCACGGCACCAGGTCGATCTTCGCGCCCATGCCGCGCTTTTCCGCTTGCTGTAATACGTACCGTAGCACGGTGTAGTCTTCGAGGGCGAAGCCCACCGAGTCGAACACGGTGACCTGGCTGTCGCTCTGGCGGCCCTCGGTTTCGCCTCGCAGCACGCGCCACAGGTCGACCACCGGGAAGTCCGCTGGCAATTGCTGGATATCGCCTTCAATGCGGGTTTGCGGCTCGTACTCGACGAACACCCGGGCGTTGCGCAGCACATCGGCATGCAGCTCGGTCTTGCCCGGGCAGTCGCCACCCACGGCGTTCAGGTGCATGCCGGGTTCGAGCATGTCGGCGGTGATGATGGTGGCGTAAGCCTTGTCGGCCGTCACCGTGGTGATGATGTCGACGCCTTTCACCGCTTCGGCCACCGAGCTTGCGCGGCGGATGGTCAGGCCGCTGTATTCCTTGAGGTTGGCGATCAGCTTGGCAGTGGCCAGCGGGTCGGTGTCATAGGCGACGATTTCTTCGATGCCCAGATGTTTGTGGAAGGCCAGGGCCTGGAACTCGCTCTGCGCACCGTTACCGATCAGCGCCATCTTGCGTGAGTTGGGCCGCGCCAGTGCCTGCGCCGCCATCAACGAGGTGGCCGCAGTGCGCAGCGCGGTGGCGATGGTCAGTTCGGACAGCAGCACCGGGTAGCCGGTATCGACATCGGCCAGCACGCCAAAAGCCATTACCGTATGCAAGTCACGGGCAGTGTTGGCCGGGTGGCCGTTGACGTATTTGAAGGCGTAGCGGCTGTTATCGGCCACGGGCATCAGTTCGATCACGCCCACTTCCGAGTGGCTGGCGACACGCGCGGATTTATCAAACTCTTGCCAGCGCATGAAGTCATCACGAATGGCCGCAGCCAGTTCGCCAATGAACGGCGCTACGCCAATGTCATGCACCAAGTCCGACATGGTTGGAACATCAATGAAATACGTCATGTGCTTGCACCTTGTTATTGTGCACTCACCCCGCAATGCAGGGTAAACGCTTGAAATTGTCGAAGTGTCGCGGCCTGAATATTTTGCGGCAGGGTTACGTCAACCGGAAGAATGCAGGTTGCCAGTTTCGTCAACTTTCTAGACAATCTGCCACCCCAAAGTAGCAATCTGATTATTTGGCAGGATTAAATGGATACTATCGATCGGGAACTGATTGCGCTGTTACGGGACAACGCGCGTACCCCGGTGCTGACCTTGGCGAAGAAGCTCAAGGTGGCCCGGGCAACCGTGCAAAACCGCATCACCCGGCTCGAAGAGCAGGGCGTGATCATCGGCTACACGGTACGCCTGCGCTCCGATGCGCTGGACCAGGGTGTACGGGCAATCACCAGCATCGGCATCAGCGGCCACCACGCCGCAGAGGTCAAGCACGCGCTGCGTGGGCACCCCAACGTGGTGGCGATCCATACCACCAACGGCCGTTGGGACCTGATGGCAGAGCTGCGCGCCGACACCCTGGAAGCCTTCGACCGGGCGTTGAACGCCATTCGCTCGATACAACACATCGAAAACACCGAGACCAGCATCCTGCTCTCGACCTACAAGATGTGACCGAAGGGTCAAGCGTTGGGCCCCGCGCATTGCGCAAACTGTCACCCAGGCTTTTCACACTGCACAAAATCGCGTTGGCGCTGTGCACTCTGTAGCGTTCCGCTTGACCTGGGCCGCTGGCAAAATTAAACGGCTTTCGCGGCACGTCACCCGGGTGCGTTTCAATTGAATAGGCAAACCCGCTGCGAAGTTGCGCCGGGCACTGTCAGTCATCTGTGTTACTCCCCACGCTTCGTCAGTCTTTGATGACTTGAACCTGCACGTCAGTCCCTATTAACGGGTGCGGTGCGGGATGCTGAGGTTTTACAAAAAAGAATAAGAGGTCAACTATGCAGCAAACGTGCAATGCGCAAAGCACACCGCCGGAAGCGGGTCGCGTGCTTAAACGGCGACTGGAAAACCGGCATATCCAGCTTATTTCGATCAGTGGCGCCATTGGTACCGGCCTGTTCATGGGGTCGGGCAAGATCATTGCGCTTTCCGGCACTTCGATCATTCTCGTCTATGCCATCATCGGCTTCTTCGTTTTCTGCATCATGCGCGCCATGGGCGAGATGCTGCTGGCCAACCTGCAGATGGAGTCGTTCGCCGAGCTGGTGCACAACTACCTGGGCCCACGGGCCGGCTTCATCCTCAGTTGGTCGTACTGGCTCAGCTGGGTGGTGGCGGCGGTGGGTGATGTGGTGGTGGTAGCGGGGTTCTTCCAGTACTGGTACCCCGATGTGCCCACCTGGCTGCCGGCATTTGCCACCATGTTCCTGCTATTGGGGCTGAACATGCTGGCGGTGAAGGCGTTCGGTGAAGTGGAGTTCTGGTTCGGCCTGATCAAGATCGTGGCCATCGTGCTACTGGTGGTGACCGGGCTGGTCATGGTCGCCACGTCCTACACCAGCCCGGTCGGCGTAACCGCATCGTTCAGCCACCTGGTGGCGCCGGGGGTGGTCATGCCCCATGGCTTCCTTGGCTTCCTTGCCGGCTTCCAGATCGCGATCTTCTCCTTTGTGGGTACCGAACTGATCGGCACCGCAGCGGCAGAGGCCAAGGACCCGGAAAAGACCTTGCCCAAGGCCATCAACACCATCCCGGTGCGCATCCTGCTGTTCTATATCTGTTCGCTGGTGTGCATCATCAGCGTCATCTCCTGGGCCAATGTGCCGGCTAACCGCAGTCCGTTTGTCGAGCTGTTCCTGCTTGGCGGGCTGCCAGCCGCGGCCGGTATCATCAATTTTGTGGTGCTGACTTCGGCCGCCTCGTCAGCCAACAGTGGCGTGTATTCGGGCTCGAGGATGCTGTACGGCCTGTCGCATCAGCAGCAGGCGCCGGTGGCCTTCGGCCGGCTGTCGGGCTCGGGCACGCCGGTGCGCGCGCTGGTGTTCTCGGGGGTGTGCATGGCCATTGCGCTGACGCTGCTGTTCGTGATCCCGGAAGTAATGACGGTGTTCACCCTGGTGTCGACCATTTCTGCCGTGATGATCATCGTTACCTGGTCGTTGATCCTGATGTCCTACTTCGCCTACCGCCGGCAAAACCCGTTGGCGCATGCCCAGTCGAAGTTCAAGCTGCCGGGCGGCAAGGTCACCGCAGCGCTGTCGCAGCTGTTCCTGATCTTCGTGCTGTGCCTGCTGGCGCTGGAACCGGACACTCGCACCGCGCTGTATGTGATGCCCTTGTGGTACGGGGGGTTGTTGTTGGCTTATCGGCGCAGGGCCAAGGCGTGTGCGCAGCTGCAGGCCGCCACCGCAGCGTAGAATTTTCGGGCTGCGCAGCAGCCCCGCTTGACTGCTCAGCCAGCGGGCGATGCATCGCGCAGCCAGTCCACCAGCCCCAGGATCGTCGGCGTGACGGTTCGCCCTTGTGGCACCACCAGGTAATAAACCTCACGCCGCTGCACGACCTGGTCGGTGAGGCGATCGAACACCGAGGCGGTCTTCTGCATGGATCGGACATTACCGCGGACAGCGCCTGGCCCTCGCTGGTCTGGCGGGTACCGCGATGCAGGCGCTGGAGCAGCCCTTCAAGGCTGGCGCTCCGCCACCGCCCGCAAGGTGCGCAATGTCACGACCGGCGCATCCACCACAAACCGGTTGGCCAGCCACCCCGGCACGTCCCCGGCAGGGTCGGCCTGCAACTGGTAAGTGACCTCGGTCTCGCGCTCACCCAAGGGTTTCATCCGCCACTCACCGCTCAACCGCTGCACCCGGATCAGCCCCTCGACCTTGGGGATCCTGTCGGGCTCGGCGCTGAGGTGCCGCAGCAGGGTGCCGTCTTCCAGGCGTTCGCTGGTGACCTTCAGCACGATATCCCGCGGCATCGTCGGCCATGGCAGGTTGGTGGTCAGGTACACCCAGGTGCGGTCGCCGTCCACGTCCAGCAAGCGCATCTGATCGCAGGCGTACAGCCACTTGCAGGCCACCCGCAGGTTCTCCTGCAGGTCGGTGAGGGTACGCACGCTGGCTTTCATGGTGCTGACCCCTCGAAACTGCTGGTAGGACGAGTCGCTGGCAGCGCTCAGGTACACGCGAATGCCTTCGCGGTCGTAGGCCAGGCTCCAGTCATCGGCGGCCAGGGCAGGGGTGCACAGCAGCAGGGTGGCGAGCAGCAGGCAGCGGTTCATGGCTGGCACCGCGCGGGGACGAAGTGTCTGAGTATGCGCGGCAAACAGAAAGCCCGCCAGGTTGGCGGGCTTGCGGGCATCAGCGTGGGCTTAGCGCTTGGGGTTGAGCGTCAGGTGCACATGACGGTTGACGTCCTTGTACAGCAGGTAGCTGAAGTTGCCTGGGCCGCCGGCGTAGCAGGCCTGCGGGCAGAAGGCGCGCAGCCACATGAAGTCGCCGGCTTCCACTTCGACCCAGTCCTGGTTCAGGCGGTACACGGCCTTGCCTTCCAGCACATACAGGCCGTGTTCCATCACGTGGGTTTCGGCGAACGGGATCACGCCGCCTGGCTGGAAGGTGACGATGTTCACGTGCATGTCGTGGCGCATGTCGGCCATGTCGACGAAGCGGGTGGTTTTCCAGCGGCCTTCGGTGCCCGGCATTTCGATGACGGTGGCGTTGTCGCGGTGGGTGACGAAGGACTCCGGCACATCCAGGCCTTCAACTTTCTGGTAGTGCTTGCGCAGCCAGTGGAAGGTGACATTGGCCTTGCTGTTGTTGCGCAGGCTCCACTCGGCGCCCGGGGCCAGGAAGGCGTAGCTGCCCGGTACCAGGCTGTGGTGCTTGCCTTCGACGGTGATGTCCAGCTGGCCTTCGACGATGAACACCACGGCTTCGGCGTTGGCGTCCATTTCAGGGCGCTCGCTGCCGCCTTCCGGGGCCACTTCGACGATGTACTGGGAGAAGGTTTCGGCAAAACCGGTCAGCGGGCGGGCGATGACCCACATGCGCATCTTGTCCCAGAACGGCAGGTGGCTGGTGACGATGTCACGCATTACGCCCTTGGGGATGACGGCATAGGCTTCGGTGAACATGGCACGGTCAGTCAGCAGCTCGGTCTGAGCCGGGTGCCCACCGTGGGGGGCGAAGTACGATTGGTTCGACATGGACGATCTCGACTTGTTGTTCTCTCCCCATGCCTTGAACCGCACCGGCCGGTGCGGCGCAGGGGATGTGGCGACAGAATAGGGTCGAGCGCGTCCCATCCACAAATTAAATGTTGGAATACCCGGTATTTGATCGCTGAATGTCGACCTGGCGACCCACGTGCTGCTCCGGCAACCGGTCGCCCTGGCCGAACAACTTGTGGCGCAGGGTGCCGTCGGCGTAGCTCAGCGGGTAGCGGCCACGGCGTTGCAGCTCGGGCACCAACAGCTCGACGACATTGGCCAGGTCCTCCGGTTGTACGGCGTAGGTCAGGTTGAAGCCATCGATACCGGTCAGGTCCAGCCAGTGCTCCAGCTGGTCGGCAATGTCGCTGGCAGCGCCCACCAATACCGGGCCGCGGCCACCCAGGCCAACGAACCCGGCAGCCTCGCGTACGGTCCAGCGGCGGTCAGGGTCGGCTGCGGTGAAGGCGGCCAGGGCGGCTCGGCCGGCATCGTTTTCGACGTACTCGATGGGCGCGTCGGGGTCGAGGCCGGCGAAGTCGATACCGGTCCACCCCGACAGCAGCGCCAGGGCGGCGTCCAGGTCGACATGGCGGCGGTAATCGGCAAAGCGTGCCTCGGCTTCTTCGCGCGTGGGGGCGACGATCAGCAGCGCCTGGGCGTAGATCAGCACCTCGTCGCGGCCACGCCCGGCCGTTTCGCTGGCCTGGCGGATGCCGTCGGCATAACGGCGCAGCACCGTCGGCGTCGGCCCACTGATGAACACGCATTCGGCATGCTGCGCGGCAAACTGCTGGCCGCGTGCCGAGGCACCGGCCTGGAACAACACCGGCGTGCGTTGCGGCGACGGTTCGCACAGGTGCATGCCGGGGACCTGGAAATGCTCGCCAACATGGTTGATGGGGTGTACCCGGGTTGGCTCGATGTAGCGCCCGCTGTCACGCTCCAGCAGCACCGCATCGTCGTCCCAGCTTTTTTCCCACAATTTGTACAGCACCTGCAGGTATTCCTCGGCCAGGTCGTAGCGCTGGTCGTGGCCCAGCTGGCGCGCCAGGCCCAGGTTGCGCGCGGCGCTGTCGAGGTAGCCGGTGACGATGTTCCAGCCGACCCGGCCATTGCTCAGATGGTCGAGCGTGGACATGCGCCGGGCGAACGGATAGGGGTGCTCGTAGGTAAGCGAAAAGGTGACGCCGAAGCCCAGGTGCTCGGTGACCCCGGCCATGGCCGGCACCAGCAGCAGCGGGTCGTTGACCGGCACCTGCACGCCACCGCGCAGGGCGGCTTCGGGGCCTCCCTGGTAGACGTCGTAGATACCCAGCACATCGGCGATGAACAGGGCGTCGAACAGGCCGCGTTCGAGCAGCCGGGCCAGGTCGGTCCAGTAGCTGAGGCGGTTGAAGGCCACGCTGGTGTTGCGCGGGTGGCGCCACAGGCCGGGGGACTGGTGGCTGGCGGCGTTCATGCTGAAGGCGTTGAAGCGGATCGGGCGGGGCATGGCTGGCATTCTCCGCTCAAGGCAACACGGAGGCAGGGTAGACCGCATCGGCTACCTGCAGCTTGCGCGGGATAAGGCCCAGGCCCTGGAAGGTATCGGCCAGTTTCTGTTGCTCTGCAATTATTTGCGGGGTGATGGCCACGGCGTTGTAGTTGCGTCGTTCGCTGGCCACTTCCAGCACGTCGGCATTGATCCCTAGCTGTGGGGCCAGCAAGGCGGCAACCTCGGCAGGCTTGCTGTTGGCCCACTGGCTGACTCTGCCCAGTTCGGCGAAGAAGGTTTTCAGCAGGGCGCGGTGCTGGTCGGCGAAGCTGGCGGTGGACAGGTAGAAGGTGCGGTTGCTGGACAAACCGTTGCCATCGCGCAGGTTTTTCAGGCCGGGCTGGTGCTCTGCGGCGGCGAGGAACGGGTCCCACAGGGTCACGGCCTGGACGCTGCCCGATTGCAGGGCAGCTACCGCGTCGGCGGCATTGTTGACGTAGGCGGGGGTGATGTCCTGGTAGCTGAGGCCAGCCTGTTGCAAAGCCACGGCCAACAGATACTGGGCGTTCCAGCCACGGCCGGTGGCTACACGCTTGCCTTTCAGGTCCTGCACGCGGGCCAGGTGGTCCTGCTCCCGCACCACCAGGCCGATGCCGCGTGGGTAGGGTTGTTCGGCGGCCAGGTAAACCACCGGCTTGCCTGCGGCTTGGGCAAACACCGAAGGCGCGTCGGCGGCGTGGCCGAGGTCGATTGCACCAGTGCTCAGGGCTTCGAGCAACTGTGGGCCCGCAGCAAATTCGTGCCAGCTGACAGTTACCCCCTGCGGTGCCAGGGCCTTCTCCAACGCGCCGCTACCTTTGAGAATGTTGATGCTGTTGAATTTCTGGTAACCGATGCGCAAGGTCTTGGCGTCTTCGGCCACGGCTTGCGACCACGGCAGCAGGGCACTGGCGACACTGGCCAGCAAACCGCCGATCAGCAGGCGGCGCAGGGGGGAAAAGGGTCGGGAAGGCATGGGCGTTGTTCCTTGTATGGGGCAGCTAGCGATGCACCCAGACTAGGGAGATGGCCGTTGGCTTTCAATTTTAATATTTCCTTTTGTTAGATTGTTTTGTTCTTTTTATATCCTTTTGTTTTGTAACGATCTGTCGATTTTCGACATTTTTTTCACATCCGCTTGCTAGCATCCCCGGCAATCCCGAGGAGCCCCTAGATGCCGCACATCCTGCGCAAACGCAGCACCCGTATCGCTTTGACTGCCACCACTGGCCTGCTCGCGGCTACCTTCGGTTTTTTCGCCTGGCAGAGTTTTTACCCGGTGCAGGCTGCAGCCGGCTGGGGCGTCGAGGTGCTGCACCGGGATGTGACCAAGGCCGCGTCGCTGTTGCCGCAAGCTGATGGCAGCCTGCTGGTCAGCCGCGAGCTGGATGATGGCCAGGGCAGCATTCTCAAGATCACCGCGCAGGGCGACCGGGTGGTGGTCATCGACAACTTGTCCAAGCCTGACGGTATGGTGGCGGCGCAGGGCGGCTGGGTGTTCAGCCAGGAAGGCGGGCTCGCTCCGGTCAGCCTGGCCCGTGATGGCCGGGTGACTCGACTGTTCGATGGCGAGAGCGTGCAGGGCCTGTGGAATGACGGCGATTACCTGTATGCCATCGAGGACCGCAAGGGCAATGGTCGTTTGATGCGCTATGACTGGAACAGCGGCCAGCTCGATGTACTGCGCGCCGGCCTCACCGAAACCGAAGGCCTCACCCGCTGCAGCGATGGCCGCCTGCTGTACACCGAGAAGGCCAATGGCAAGGTCCGCGCCCTGTCCGAGGATGGCAAGGACCCGGTAGTGGTCGATGGCCTGCGTAACCCCACGTTCCTGTTCTGCGACCAGCGCGGCCTGTGGATCAGCGAAGACAACACCCATCGCGCACGCCTGCTGCGCGTTGATGCCCAGGGTATTCAGCACACTGTACTGACCTTCCTGAAAGCCCCTCAGTCCATAGCCGCCGATGGCAAGGGCGGTTACCTGCTCGCTGAAGGCGGTCGCAACCGTGTGCTGCACCTGACCCCGCCGCTGCAGCCAGATACCGCACAGCGCGACTGACCCCGCGCTTAGCTGGGCAAGCGCCGCTTGCGCCCCGGCAGCAGCCCCAGCACCAGCATGCAGCCGAGCAGAATCACCACGCCGCCGGCGGCCTGCAACAGGCTCAGCGCCTCATCGAGGAACAACGCGCCGACCACTACCGCCACCAGGGTGACCACGAACTCCACGCTGATGGCGCGGGTAGCGCCGATGCGTGCCACCAGGCCAAAGTACAGCACGTAGGTGGTGGCGCTCATCACCGCGCCGCTAAGCAGCAGGTACAGCCAGTCGCTGGCTTGCGGCACACTGGGCACCGGCACTACCAGCAGCAGTGGCAAGGTCAGCAACCCGCCCGCCAGGAACGCGCCGCCGGTCACCGTCCAGGGGTCCTGGCCGCGCAAGTGCAGGCTGGCGTAGTTGCTGCCGTAAGCGGCGCTGATGCAGCCGAGCAGCGAAGCGATGCAGCCGTGGATGAAGTCGTCATCGATAGGCCGGGCGGGGAAGCCCACCAGGATGGCGATGCCGACAATACCCAGCAGCAACCCTGCCAGGCCCTGCCGGGTGATTTTCTCAAGGCCCCAGACGCGTCCGATCAGCATCGAGAACAGCGGAATGGTGGCGACAATAATTGCCGCCATTGCCGTGCCGATGCGCGGGGTGGCGTACGACAGGCCGATCAGCTGCCCAGCCACCGTCGTGGCGCCCACCACCAGCAGCGGGACCAGCAGTGGCCGCAGGCGCAGTGTGCGGCCCAGCAGCGCGGCGAGCAGCGCCAGGGTACCCCCGGCGATCAGTGCCCGCAGGCTGACCGCGCCAACCCAGCCAAAGGCATGCACCACCTTGAGTACCACCAGGAACGAAAAGCCCCAGGCGATGGCCAGGAACAGGTAGGCGGCGAGGTCGCGCGGTTGCATGGGGCAGGTTCCGTCCGGGGCAGTGGCAGGCAGGCTAGCGGGTTGTGCCGGGCGCTGACAAGGCCAGCCAGCAGGGCTGCTACCTGGCTACCCGACCAACAGCGTGCTTCCCTGCATGGTCGCGCTCACGGATAATCCCCCTATTCCAATAAACAGCCTGTGAGTGGGTATGAGTGATTCCGTAGTCGGCCTCGGCCAGCCTGAAACCGAAGGGGTGCGCAGAACGCGCAAGAACAACCCCGAGAAAACCCGCGAGGACATCCTCCAGGCCGCCATCAACGAATTCGTCCAGCAAGGGCTGGCCGGCGCCCGCGTCGACGCCATTGCCGAGCGCACCGCCACCTCCAAGCGCATGATCTACTACTACTTCGGCAGCAAGGAGCAGCTGTACTGCGAGTGCCTGATCAAGCTGTACGGCGATATCCGCAAGACCGAGCAAAGCCTCGACCTGGAGTCGCTGCCGGCCGAGCAGGCGATCCGTCGGTTGGTGGAGTTCACCTTCGATCACCACGACCGCAATGTCGACTTCGTGCGGATCATCTGCACGGAGAACATCCACTATGGCGAATACGTGAAGCAGTCGCCGGCGATTCGCGAAATGAGCAGCCTGGTGCTCGAAGCCCTGGGCAATACCCTGCACCGTGGTGTGCAGGAAGGCGTATTCCGCACTGGCATCGAGGTTATCGACCTGCACATGCTGATGAGCGCGTTCTGCTTCTACCGGGTATCGAATCGCCACACCTTTGGCGAGATCTTCCAGATCGATCTGTCCGACGAGCAAATCAAGCTGCGCCACAAGGCCATGATCTGTGATGCGGTGCTGCGCTATATCTGCGTCTGAGCAGGCTGACAGGGTGTTGCGCCAGTGAGATCGAGCACCGCGCGGGCGGCACTCGATATGCCCGGTTATTCGCCCAGGCGCTGCTCCCGCGACGGCGGGTACCCGAAGTACGCCGCATAGCACTTGCTGAAGTGCGACACCGAGACAAACCCGCAGGCCACTGCCACCTCCATCACCGACAGGTCGGAGTACTGCAGCAGCCGGCGGCTCTTGGTGATGCGCAGTTCCATGTAATAGCGCCGCGGCGACGTTCCCAGCTGGGCCTGGAACAGGCGGTCGATCTGACGGCGCGAGCGCCCGCTGTAGGCGGCCAGCTGGTCAAGGCTGAGGGTTTCCTCGAGGTTGTTTTCCATCAGCTCGACGATGGTACGCAGGTGCAGGCTCATGGATTTCTTCGCCCCTGGGCCGACCTGGCGGTAGCGTGCGCCCGAGAACGACAGGATTTCCTCCACGCCCTCGGCCAGGCCGTCGCCGTACAGCCTGCGCACCAGGCCCAGCATCAGCTCCATGGCGCCATTCGGGCTGGCGGCGGTGAGGCGGTCGCGATCGAGGGTGAAGCTGGCCGGGGTGATGCGCGTTTGCGGGCTGCGTTCGGACAAGCTGGCGCGCTGCTCGGGGTGAATGCTGCAGCCATAATCGTCCAGCACCCCGGCGCGACCCAGGAACCACGCGCCGTTCCACAGGCCGCCCAAGGCCATGCCGTGAGCGGCACTGTCATCTAGCAGGCGGTCGAGTTGCGGGTA
>NZ_JABMCW010000350.1:0-5388 GCF_013179705.1 Pseudomonas sp. CM25
GCGCCACGTGGCCATCGACGGTGCGCTGTTCCAGGCAGAAGTGGAATCGCGCAAGATCATGGCGGTGCCGAGCATCTACCTGAATGGCGAAGTATTCGGCCAGGGCCGCATGGGCCTGGAAGAAATCCTCGGCAAGATCGACACCAGTGCCGGGGCTCGCCAGGCCGAGAAAATCAACGCCAAGGACGCGTTCGACGTGCTGGTGGTCGGCGGTGGCCCAGCGGGCGCGGCAGCTGCCATCTACGCCGCACGTAAAGGCATCCGTACCGGGGTTGCCGCCGAACGCTTCGGCGGCCAGGTACTCGATACCCTGGCCATCGAGAACTTCATTTCGGTGCAGGAAACCGAAGGGCCGAAGCTGGCCACGGCGCTGGAAGAGCACGTCAAGCAGTACGACGTGGACATCATGAACCTGCAGCGCGGCGAAGCGTTGATCCCGGCTACAGACGGCGGGCTGCACGAAGTGCGCCTGGCTGGCGGCGCTGCGCTCAGGGCCAAGACCGTGATCCTGGCCACTGGCGCGCGCTGGCGGGAAATGAACGTGCCCGGTGAGCAGGAGTACCGCGGCCGCGGCGTGGCCTACTGCCCGCACTGTGACGGCCCGCTGTTCAAGGGCAAGCGTGTGGCCGTGATTGGTGGCGGTAACTCGGGTGTGGAAGCGGCCATCGACCTGGCTGGTATCGTCGCCCAAGTGACGCTGATCGAGTTCGATAGCCAGCTGCGTGCCGATGCGGTCTTGCAACGCAAGTTGCACAGCCTGCCGAACGTGAAGGTGATCACCAGTGCGCTGACCAGCGAGGTGTTGGGCAATGGTGAGAAAGTGACCGGCCTGCGCTACAAGGATCGCACCACCGATCAACAACACGAGGTGGCGCTGGAAGGCATTTTCGTACAGATCGGCTTGCTGCCGAATACCGATTGGCTGAAGGGTACCGTCGAGCTGTCGCCGCGTGGCGAGATCATCGTCGATGCCAAGGGCCAGACCAGTATCCCGGGTGTGTTTGCGGCAGGTGACGTGACCACTGTGCCGTACAAGCAGATTGTGATTGCGGTGGGTGAGGGGGCCAAGGCTTCGCTGGCGGCTTTCGATCACCTGATCCGGACGTCGGCGCCGGCGTAAGCCTGCACTGGCCCTCTCGCCGGCAAGCCAGCTCCCACAGGTGATCGCAGTATTCAGATCTGTGGTGCACTTGTGGGAGCTGGCTTGCCGGCGAGAGGGCCTTCGAAGGCTGAGGGTGTCTATGATTAGTGCAGACCCCTCAGGAATCACACCCATGACCCTGATCAGCCGCGAACCCTGGTGGCTAGTCCCTCCAAAGCCCGGCCAGCGAGAGCAGGACCTGCACTGGGGCTACCTCGAGATCTACGCCGACGGCCGCACCGTGTTCGTCGACCAGCGCCCCAGTGACCGGGAGCTGGCCGAGCGCAAGAGTTGTCGCAACTTTCCCGACCCCGAACCCTGATCGCTCAGCCGCCCAGTTCGGTCAGGCGTGCTTCGAGGGCTGCGATGCGCGCCTCAAGGGCTTCGATCCGCTCCTCCGCCACAGTGCCAGCGCTGCTGCGTGCACTGCCTTCGTGCTGGCGCGCGGCCAGAATCGCCTCGACTTCCGCCGGGTCACCCAGGGCATGGGTGTAGCGGTCTTCGCGCTGGCCTGCCTGGCGTGGCAGGTGCACGGCAAGGTCGCGTGAGATCAGGCGCTCCAGCTGGTGCTGGATCTGTTCGGTGTCATCGAATTCGTGCAGGCGGTTGCTGCGGGTGAGCAGTTCGTTGAGGGTTTGCGGCCCACGCAGGAACATCAGGCCCATCAGTATCAGCTGCGCCGGCACCAGTTCCAGCGCTTTGTCCACCCGGTGTTCCCAGCGGTCGGCGCGGCTGCCCATCTGCAGACGGGTCATGCCCTGGCCTTCAAGGGCGCGCAGGGCCTGGCCGACCTGACCTTGGGTAAGGTTCATCACCGGCTCGCGGCTGGTCTTCTGGTTGCAGGCCAAAAGCAGGGCGTTGAGGGTCAGCGGGTAGCTTTCCGGGCTGGTGGCCTGCTTTTCGATCAGTGAGCCAAGGACCCGGATCTCGATGCTGCTGAAGCGGCCTTCACCTGCGGTTTCGTGTTCTGACATGGCCCTGTCTCATTACTGGGGAAAGTCCACTAGCCTAGGTAAAGCGCCAGGCTTAAGCAATCACTGGCATCATCGCCGGCAAGCCAGCCCCCACAGGACTGCATACGACCTGAGGGCGATACGATCCATGTGGGAGCTGGCTTGCCGGCGAAAGGGCCGCAACGCGGCCCCGGCAATCTCAGGCGTTACGCTGTACTTCGGCTTGGCACGCCGCCGCGGTAAACAGCACATCAGTCGAAGAATTCAGCGCCGTTTCGGCCGAATCCTGCAGCACGCCGATGATGAAACCTACTGCCACCACCTGCATGGCAACCTCGCTGGGGATACCAAACAGGCTGCAGGCCAGTGGAATCAGCAGCAGCGAGCCACCGGCCACACCCGAGGCGCCGCAGGCGCACACCGCCGCCACCACGCTGAGCAGCACGGCAGTCGGCATGTCCACCGGAATGCCCAGGGTATGCACGGCCGCCAGGGTCAGCACGGTAATGGTGATCGCCGCACCGGCCATGTTGATGGTCGCGCCCAGTGGGATCGACACCGAGTAGGTATCTTCATGCAGCCCAAGACGCTGCGACAGCGCCAGGTTGACCGGGATGTTGGCCGCCGAGCTGCGGGTGAAGAATGCGGTGATGCCGCTTTCGCGCAGGCACAGCAGGGTCAGCGGGTAGGGGTTGCGGCGGATTTTGCAGAACACGATCAGCGGGTTCATTACCAGCGCCACGAACAGCATGCAGCCAATCAGCACCGCCAGCAGGTGCAGGTAGCCGAGCAGGGCGTCCAGGCCCGACTGGGCCAGGGTGGAGCTGACCAGGCCGAAGATGCCCAGCGGCGCGAAGCGGATGACCACGCGCACGATCAACGTCACGCCATTGGACAGGTCCTCGACCACGGTACGGGTGGTTTCGCCAGCATGGCGCAGGGCCACGCCCAGGCCGATGGCCCAGGTCAGGATGCCGATGAAGTTGGCGTTCATCAGCGCATTGATCGGGTTGTCGACGGCGCTCAACACCAGGTTCTGCAGCACCTCGGCAATGCCCCCGGGGGCGCTCAACGAGGCATCGCCGGCGCTCAGCGCCAGGGTCGACGGAAACAGCATGCTGGCAACCACCGCTACCACTGCCGCCGCGAAGGTGCCCAGCAGGTACAGCCAGAGGATCGGACGGATATGGGTTTCCTGGCCATGGCGATGGTTGGCAATCGAGGCCATCACCAGGATGAACACCAGGACGGGCGCCACCGCCTTGAGCGCGCTGACGAACACTTTGCCGAGGAAGCCCAGGTCGTTGGCGACGGCGGGCGCAAGCAGGGCCAGGACAATACCGGCGAGCAGGCCGATGACGATCTGGGTCACCAGGCTGACGCGATTGAGAAGGTGGAGGACAGGGGTCATGTGCAGCGAGGTCTCGGAATCCGGAAAGGGCAGGACTTTACCATAGACCTCTGTAGGGCTGTTCCGGCCACTTCTCCATCAACGGCCCCTGATGGCTACCAATGAAACAGCTCCCGCCGCGCCCCCTCGGTAATCGCCACGATGCCCGGGTGCTTGACCTTGCGCTCCACCGAAATGGCATAGAACGACTCGTGCACGGCGTCGGTCTGCCCGACCAGTTGCACCCCATACTGGCGGCACACTTCATCGGCAATCACGCTGGGTGCCACGAATATGCCGCTGCCCGACTGCCCGAATGCCTGCATCAAGGCGCTGTCATCGAACTCGCCGACAATCCTGGGCTGCACCTGCTGCTCGCCCAGCCAGCGCAGCAGGCGGCTGCGCACCACGGTTTCCTGGCCAGGGATGAGCAGTGGTGCGTCCTGCAAGCAGGCAGGGAAGGCGCCGGCATGACGCTGTGCCAGCGCGGGCGTGGCGAAGAAGCTCAGCCCGCACTCGCCCAGCTTCTGGCTGTAGCCCTTGATGTCCAGGTGGCTGGGCATGGGGCTGTCGGAGATAACCAGGTCCAGGCGCTGGATCGCCAGGTCACCCAGCAACCGTTCGAGCTTGTCTTCGCGGCAGTTGATGCGCAGCACGTCGTCCAGTTCCATGGTCGGGGCCAGCAGGCGATAGACGATGGACTTGGGCACCACGTCAGCCACCCCCACCCGGAACAGTATCTGCTCTTGTGGGCCAGCCCGCAGCATGGCCTCCAGTTCGCTGCCCAGCTGGAACATCTGCTCGGCATAGATCAGCGTCTGGCGCCCGGTTTCGGTCAGTTCCAGTTGCCGGCCCACGCGCTGGAAAAGGTCCAGGCCGTAGGTGTGTTCGAACAGGCTGATCTGCCCGCTGATGGTTTGCGGGGTCAGGTTCAGTTGTTCGCTGGCGCGGGCGACGCTGCCGGTCTTGGCCACCGCCCAGAAATAGTGCAACTGCCGATAGTTGAGCATCGGAGCTTTTCCCGATTCGTAAAAGCCGAAGTATAACCGCTGAAAATACGAATTTTCCTGATGTATTGCGTTGGCTAGAATTCTCCACCATCAGGCGCCCTGTGCGCCGCCGGAATATCGACAAGCGAGGAACCCATGCTGCAATTCAAATCCATCGGCACGCCGCTGGTGCTAGCCTTGGCCCTGTTCACCCTGGCCGGTTGCGACCAGGCCGAGAAATCTGCCCAGCAGATGCTCGACCAGGCGGCTCAGTCGGCCAAACAGGCCATCGATGACACCAACAAGGCCGCCCAGCAAGCGTTGAACGAGGCTATCGGCACTGAAGGGCAGAAGCCCAAGGACGCCGAAAACAAAAAACAAGACACCCAGGAAATCTGACCCCAACCGCCGCTGCAGGACTTGAACAATGGAATACTTGCTGGAACTCGCCGCTAGCCCTACCGCCTGGGTCGCCCTGGCTACGCTGGTAGCCATGGAAGTCGTACTGGGCATCGACAACCTGATCTTCATCTCCATCCTGACCAACAAGCTGCCGGTGGAGTACCGCTCCAAGGCACGGCGTATCGGTATCAGCATGGCCCTGGTGATGCGCCTGGCCTTGCTCAGCACGGTGGCCTGGATCGTGCAGCTGACCGACCCGGTGTTCGAGGTGTTCGGCAATGCGTTCTCGTGGAAGGACGTGATCCTGATTGCTGGTGGCCTGTTCCTGCTGTGGAAGGCAACCAAGGAGATTCACGAAAACGTCGACCCGCATGGCGCCAAGGAAGAAGCCAAGGTGGGTTCGACAGTTACCCTGGGCTTTGCTGCGGCAATCTTCCAGATCCTGCTGCTGGACATTGTCTTCTCGGTCGACAGCATCATCACCGCCGTGGGCATGACCGAGCACCTGCCGAT
>NZ_JABMCW010000351.1:0-5368 GCF_013179705.1 Pseudomonas sp. CM25
GGGGTAAGCTGCACACGGCCGATCACATCGCCAATGGCAAGGATCGACGGCGCGGTGGTCTGGTACTGCTCATCGACGCGGATGAAACCGCGCGCATCCAGCTCGACGCCGGTGTTTTCCAGGCCCAGGTTGTCCAGCATCGGGCGCCGGCCTGTGGCGTAGAACACACAGTCGGCCAGCAGCTCGCGACCATCCTTGAGGGTGGCCTTGAGGCTGCCGTCCTCAAGCTTGTCGATGCGCTGGATGTCCGCATTGAACTGCAGGTCGAGGCCGCGTTTTTCCAGTTCTTCCTTGAGGTGCGTGCGCACCGAACCGTCAAACCCGCGCAGGAAAAGGTCGCCACGGTACAACAGCGTGGTAGCAGCCCCCAGGCCCTGGAAGATCCCGGCGAACTCGACGGCGATGTAGCCGCCACCCACCACCAGCACCCGGCGTGGCAACGCCTTGAGGTAGAAGGCTTCGTTGGAGGTGATGGCCAGTTCCTTGCCCGGAATGTCCGGCACCTGCGGCCAGCCACCGGTGGCAATCAGGATGTGTTCGGCGGTGTAGCACTTGCCGTCGACTTCGACTTCATTGGCACCGGTCATGCGCGCATGGCCCTGCAGCAGGGTCACCCCGCTGTTGACCAGCAAGTTGCGGTAGATGCCGTTGAGGCGCTCGATTTCGCGGTTCTTGTTCGCAATCAGCGTGCCCCAGTCGAAATGCCCTTCTTCGAGGGTCCAGCCAAAACCTGCGGCTTGCTCCAGCTCGTCGGCGACGTGCGCGCCGTACACCAGCAGCTTTTTCGGCACGCACCCGACGTTGACGCAGGTGCCACCAAGGTAGCGACTTTCAGCCACCGCCACTTTTGCGCCAAAGCCCGCAGCAAAGCGCGCCGCGCGCACACCGCCGGACCCGGCGCCAATCACGAACAGATCAAAATCGTAGGCCATGTATTCAGTCTCCTAGGCAGGCGCCCAGCATAACGCCGTTGGCCGCCGCAATCGAGTAGGAGGCGGGCTCACACCCGCCGTCCTCTCACACCACCGTGCGTACGGTTCCGTACACGGCGGTTCAAGCTATGCGGCTGAGCCGGTTGACCGTATCCAGTATCGAGACCAGCCCGAGTCGATCCCATAGTTTCTTCGGCAGCGCCTGATTCATATGTGACGCCCCCGAGTTCCACCATGGACCTTGCCCGTTGGAGGCTGATTTGCAGGCACGCTTTTCACTTAGACCTAGTCGCATCAGGTTACGCGCCCTCGTCGAGGGCAGTTTCCATTGACGCCAGATGGCGCAGCGAGTTTTGTGCCTGATCCAGCTATCCAGTTCCTCAAGTGGCCGCCTACTCTGGCTGAGCTTGAAGTAGCCCGCCCACCCTCGTAGCACAGGGTTTATCCGTTCGATGGTATTCCCCATCTTCTGGCCCCGCGCTCTGCGCAGCAGCTCTGCGAGCCGGTCGCGCAGGCGACCCAGGCTCATCGTTGCCACACGCAGCTTTGGCTGCTGATGCCAGCTCATTCCATAACCCAAGTAGTCACACTTCCAGGCTCTCGCGACTCGACTCTTCTACGGCGCTCTACACAGGCCATCAGGACGTCGTGGTTGACCCGATCAAAGAACTTCTCCAGATCGATTTCCACGCACCAGCGGTGCCCCAATGCCACATGGGCACGGGCCATTTCAACGGCTTGGTGAGCGCTTTTGCCAGGACGAAAGCCGTAGCTGTAGTCCGAAAACAGCGGATCGAAGAGTAGCGTGAGTTGTTGCTGCAATGCTTGCTGGATCAGGCGATCCACGACGGTGGGGATTCCCAGTTGCCGTGTGCCGCCCTGCGGCTTGGGAATTTCAACCGCTCGCACTGCATGGGGATGGTATTCACCGGCCAGCAACCTGGCCTTGAGGGTTTCTGCATTACGGCTACCAACGAGACAGTGACGCCTACTGGCGGCATAACCTGTTCGGCCCTTGGTGACGCGGTTAACCGCCACTTACTACGGCTTCGGCTGACTTCTGCACGCTCATCCCGTCGCCTTTCGACGCCCGGTAGCACAATGGCAAACGTGCAGATCTCCCAGGGTAATTCGCGCGACCTTCCTGCTTATGCCTGTCGGATTTACGTCGCAGCGTTCCGTGCAAGTATTGGGCTTTGAAGATTGTTGCCCTCTCACCCCGCTGCGCCGCCTGATCCGCTTCCTGTTCGTCAGGCCAGCATTTTGCCTCGGGCTTCCTTCAGATTCGCAGTCACCTGCGACACCCTTGCCTCTGGCTAACACTTCCCCTTGCCGGGTGTGTAGAGGACTTTCACCTCCAAGTCACCAGCGAGGCCACCACAGCCAAGCTGGTTGCGCTAACGCGCAACGCGCCATGCCTGGCGCACAACAAAAAAGCCACCCGCAAGGGTGGCTTTCATCAGACCAGCCGGGCTTATCAGTAAGCCTTGCCAGTCTTGTAGTAGTTCTCGAAGCAGAAGTTGGTCGCGTCGATGTAGCCCTCGGCGCCACCGCAATCGAAACGCTGGCCCTTGAACTTGTAGGCAATCACGCAGCCGTTCTGAGCCTGCTGCATCAGCGCGTCGGTGATCTGGATTTCGCCGCCTTTGCCTGGCGGGGTGTTCTGGATGATATCGAAGATATCGGGGGTCAGGATGTAGCGGCCGATGATCGCCAGGTTGGACGGCGCGTCCTCCGGAGCCGGCTTCTCGACCATGTTGGTAACACGGAAGATATCGTCGCGGATCATGTCACCGGCGATGACGCCGTACTTGTTGGTTTCCTGCGGGTCGACTTCCTGGATGGCGATGATCGAGCAGCGGAACTGGTTGTACAGCTTGACCATCTGGGTCAGCACGCCGTCACCTTCGGGGTTGACGCACAGGTCGTCCGCCAGCACCACGGCGAACGGCTCGTCGCCGATCAGCGGGCGGCCGGTAAGGATGGCGTGACCCAGGCCTTTCATTTCGGTCTGCCGGGTGTAGGAGAACGAACACTCGTCGAGCAGACGACGGATACCGACCAGGTATTTTTCCTTGTCGGTGCCCTTGATCTGGTTTTCCAGCTCGTAGCTGATGTCGAAGTGGTCTTCCAGGGCGCGCTTGCCGCGGCCGGTGACGATGGAAATCTCGCTCAGACCGGCATCCAATGCTTCTTCAACGCCATACTGGATCAGTGGCTTGTTGACCACCGGCAGCATTTCCTTGGGCATGGCTTTGGTAGCAGGCAGGAAGCGGGTGCCGTAGCCGGCTGCCGGGAACAAGCATTTTTTGATCATATACGTCCTTACAAAAGGCTAGGCCTGTGGGATTCGGCGCAGTCTAATCAGGCGGCAGTCACCTTACAATGCCCCACCCCTGGCCGATCGTTGGGATGATAGAGATAACCCAGTGTAGATAGTTCCGGCGGATCGTAAATATTACCGTCATACATGACCGTTGGATGACAGCCGAATCTGGCAGCCTGCACCGGCCTTTTCCCAGCGTCGCGCTCCCCTTGTGGCAGCGGGTTCACCCGTGCTGAGGCCGGCACAGGCGACACATCAACCGCCGGTCCCCTGCCCGATCAGCACGCCATCCACCTTCTGCCCATACAGGTTCACCCCGTCATTGGCATGAAACTTCACCCGCGTCTTCTCGATGGAGCCGTCCACCAACCGCGGGTCCTGCGGGCGTTCATGGCGATTGATCCACGCCGCCACGTCCCAGGCCTGCTGATCACTGAGGCTGCCCGGCTTGCCCAGCGGCATGTTGTACTTGATGAACGACGCTGCGGTGTTGATCCGGTGCATGCCGGCGCCCCAGTTGTAGGCATCCTTGCCCCACAGCGGCGGCATCACGTACTCGCCCGCCACCTGCTGGCCTTCGCCATTGTCGCCGTGGCAAATCGCGCACTGCTCACGGTACACCTGCTGACCGCGCGTGAAGTCATATCCGCCTTTAGGCTGTGCAACCTCAGGGTAACCGCGCCCGGCAATCTCGACACCGGTCGGCGCCTTGGTCGAAAGCCAGTACGCATACACCGCCAGCGCCGTCATCTGCGGGCTGTCAGCGGCAGGCGGCTTGCCGTTCATGCTGAACTGGAAGCACCCCTGGATACGTTCGGCATAGGTGTTGACCTTGTCGTTTTTCTTGCGGTAGGCCGGGTACATCGGGTAAGCGCCCCACAAGGGTGCGGAGTGCGCCAGCCGCCCCTGATCGAGGTGGCAGTTGCTGCAGTTCATGCCATTGCCCACGGCCTCGGGCATCAACCGGCGGGTGTCGACGAACAAGGCATGGCCCTCACGCACCGCCTTGCCAAAGGCATTATCAGGCAGCTCGCTTTCAGCGGGTGGCACGAACTGCGGCGCGGCCTGCACGCCGGGCACCCTCAACTGCGACTGGTCTTCCATGGCGATCGGTGTGGCCTGGGCGCTGGCCATGGCCAGCAGCAATAACGCCGGAGTCATCCGTTTCATGGCGTGACCTCCTGGCTGGCGGGGCGGGCAAAGAATTCGGCAATGGCCTTGATCTCGGCATCGGTCATGGCCTTGGCCACGCCGACCATCAGCTGGTTGGGGTCATTGCGGCGGCTACCGTCGCGCCAGGCATCGAGCTGCGCCACCAGGTAGCTGGCGGGCTGGCCGGCCAAGGGTGGAAAATGCTCGCCAACCCCACCGCCACCAGGGCCGTGGCATTGCACGCAGCCCGGGATCTTTCGGCTCCAGTCACCGTAAAGGGCCATGCGCGTTGTGGGGTCATCGGCGATCTGCTGGCGGCGCAGGTCACCTGCGGGGTCTGCTGGCAAGCTGGCCAGGTAGCCGCTGACCGCCTTGATTTCATCCTCGCTCAGGGCCTTGGCCAGCGGCTCCATCACCGCATGCTTGCGGCTGCCGCTGCGCCAGTCATGCAATTGCTTGCCGAGGTAACCGGCCGGGAGCCCGGCCAATCGTGGAAACCCGGCGGCGGCAATGCCCTTGCCATCCGCGCCATGGCAACCGAGGCAGGCCATGGCAGCGGGGTTGGCCCCGCCCTGATTGAAGACTTTCTGGCCGTCAGCGGCTTGTACCGCGGGCCAGGCCAGGATCAGCAGGCTGCTGACCACGACGCGACTCAACGCTGTCATCACGAACCTCCATTTCTTTTGTTATAAGCTTAGGCTTAAAAAACATAAGCAAATGGATACTATCCCTGCCAGGGAGATCGCAACAACGCCAAGGCGGGCCAAGCCCTGGCCAAGGGCCGCTTAACCGCCTGTTACTTGCCCCAGATCAATTTCCGGAGATGCATTGGGTAGCCGCCGTGCGCACATCACCCAAGCGCAGCGGGAAGTTGTTCAACCGTTCGTGCAGCGTGATGCTGCTGCCACTGCCACGCTTGTCGATGTCCACCAGCGCCGCCGGGCCCACCCCCGAGGTG
>NZ_JABMCW010000352.1:0-5359 GCF_013179705.1 Pseudomonas sp. CM25
AAGCTGAACGCCCGTGTCGCCGAAGGCAAGATCGAGCTCAAGCTCAATGCCACCCTGGACGAAGTGCTCGGTGACAACATGGGCGTGACCGGTGCGCGCCTGAAGAACAACGACGGCAGCAGCGACGAAATCAAGGTCGACGGCGTATTCATCGCCATTGGCCACACCCCGAACACCTCGCTGTTCGAAGGCCAGCTGACCCTGAAGGACGGCTACCTGGTGGTTGCCGGCGGCCGTGAGGGCAATGCCACCGCCACCAATGTCGAAGGCGTGTTTGCCGCTGGCGACGTGGCGGACCACGTTTACCGCCAGGCCATTACCTCGGCCGGTGCTGGCTGCATGGCGGCGCTGGACGTCGAGCGTTACCTGGACGGGCTGGCCAACGCTTCGTTCTGATTCAAGTGGGGCGGGGGTCGCTTTGCGGCCCTTTGCAAACAACAAAAAACCGGCTCGATGGCCGGTTTTTTGTTGTTTGCAATCAGCTCACAGGCTCAACCGCATCGACAGGTCTACCGCCTTCACATCCTTGGTCATCGCACCAATCGAGATGTAGTCCACGCCGGTCTCGGCAATCTCCCGCAGGGTTGTCTCGTTGACCCCGCCACTGGCCTCGAGCTTGGCTTTGCCAGCAGTAATGCCCACTGCTTCGCGCATTTCATCCAGGTTCAGTTCGTCAAGCATGATGATGTCGGCGCCTGCGTCCAGTGCCTGGCGCAGTTCGTCCAGGCTTTCCACCTCGATTTCCACCGGCTTGCCCGGCGCAATGCGGTGGGCCGCCGCCACGGCTTCAGCCACACCGCCGCTGGCGGCGATATGGTTTTCCTTGATCAGGAAGGCGTCGTACAGGCCGATGCGGTGGTTGTCGCAACCGCCACAGGTAACTGCGTACTTCTGCGCCAGCCGCAGGCCCGGCAGGGTTTTACGGGTATCCAGCAGGCGCACCTGGGTGCCCTCCACCAGGTCCGCCAGGAACCGCGCACGGGTGGCCACCCCAGACAGCAGCTGCAAGAAGTTCAGTGCGCTGCGCTCACCGCTCAGCAGCGAACGGGCCGGCCCTTCGAGGTGGAACAGTGGCTGGTTGGCCTTGGCGCGTTCGCCGTCGGCCACCTGCCAGTGCACTGCCACGCGCGGGTCGAGCTGGCGGAATACCGCATCGACCCAGGCCGTGCCGGCGATCACACAGTCTTCGCGGGTGATGATGGTGGCCTTTGCCAGGCGCTCGGCCGGGATCAACTGCGCGGTTATATCGCCACTGCCGATGTCCTCCAACAGTGCGCGGCGCACATTGGCTTCGATTTCAGCGGTCAGGTCGGCGAGGCGTAGGTTCGGCATGGTCTGCTCCAAAAGCTAGATGCCCGCGATTATAGGGCAGGGGACCTAGGTGTACAGCCGCATTGCTCACGACCTTTGGTCGGGCATCGTGAGCATCCACGGCGAATCAAGGTCCTTGATCAGCCAGTGAAACGATGCTGGCAGCTGTGCGAAATTTTACCGATAATGGTGACCAGTATTTGGCGTCATGGGTTTGACGACCTCTGGCCCGTGTGGCCAGTCACCCAGCAAGGAGTCCGGGATGCAGAAAGAAGGCAAGGTGGTGCCCTTGGCGGCAGCCATCGACCGAGGGGGGCGTACGCCTCTGCCTTGCCTTCCGGTGTTGCTTCTGCAAGTGCGCGACAAGGCCGCCCTGCAGTTGCGCCAAGGCTTGCAGGACTTGTTCGACAACGCTGACGACACCCTTTTCGAAATGGCCGACAAGGCCCTGGATCGCTGTGACCAGAACCTATATTTCGAGGCCATGCGCGACCTGCGCCTGAAGCGTAAAAGCATCGAGCGTGGCTTTCTCGACATCTTCTACGACACCTTCGCCCGCATCGGCCAGGTTGACCTGCTGGCGCACCTGGCCGATGCCGGCAAGCCCCGCAGCAAGGCCCAGGTAGAGCGGGCCGTTGCCGTCGAAGGCATGGTAGGGCGGGTGCTGTCACGCGATGGCATTGCTCTGCAGCAACTGGTTTTGCGCTTGCAGGTGCTGCTCGACCGCCCGTTGTACGAGCAACATAACCCGCTGGGGCCTGCCGCGTTGTGCGACTATTTTCTCGACGCCGGTCGCAACCTGGGGGTAGGCCTGCGGGTCAAACTGGTGCTGCTCAAGCTGTTCGAGCGCTATGTGCTGCGTGATGCCGACATCATCTACAACCAGGCCAACCAATTGTTGCGTGCGGCCGGCGTGCTTGCCGAGTTGCCACTGCCGCCGCGGCGGCGTGCCGAAGACCGGCGCATGCGCGCGCGCCGTGGGCCTGTAACAGAGGGCCAAGCGCCAGACGCAGACGCCACAGGCCAGGCCTGTTTCAACGCCTTGCAAACGCTTCTGGCGCCGGTGCGCGGTCAGTTCGCGCCGCGCTTGCACAGCGCGACCAGCGTTCAGCCAGTTAGCACCGCCGACCTGCTGCGCCTGCTTTCGCATCTGCAGCGCTATGTGCCCGCTACCCATCAGGCTGATGATTTCGACCTTGGCCAGCAGCTTGAGCAACTGCTGTTGCGGGTCAGCGTGCGCAGCGGCACGCACCGGCGGATCGCCTCGGCCGACGAAGACATGCTCAACCTCGTCGGTCGGCTGTTCGCCTTTATCGAGCGCGATGACAACTTGCCCGCCAGCCTGCGCCCGCTGCTTGCACGCCTGCATATTCCGCTGCTCAAGGTGGCCTTGCTGGACAAGGGGCTGTTCAGCCGGGCCAGTCATCCGGCACGCCGGCTGCTCAACGAGATCGCAACCGCGGCGATGGGTTGGGAGTGCGGTAGCAAAGGCCTGCGCGACAGCCTGCACCTGAAGGTTGAGCGTATCGTCCAGCGTCTGCTCAACGATTTTGCTGAAGATGCCAGCCTGTTTGCCGAGTTGCTCGACGACTTCGTCGCCTTCAATCAGGACGAGCGGCGGCGCAACGAGCTGCTTGAACAACGCACCCGCGACGCAGAACTGGGGCGTGCCCGCGCATTGCAGGCCAGGCAGCAGGTGCAGCAAGTACTCAATCAGCGTCTGCGGGGCCGGCTGTTGCCGCAGGTGGTAGTACAGATGCTGGTGCAAACCTGGAGCCAGGTATTGCTGTTGGCGTGGTTGAAGCAAGGCGAGGCCTCCAGGGCCTGGCGCGAGGCATTGCAGACCATGGACACGCTGCTGGTCAGCGTTACCCCTCCACAGGACCCTCAAGCCCTGCTGCAGCAAGTGCCGAGCCTGCTCAAGGCATTGCGTGATGGATTGTCCAGCGTGGCCCTGGATTCCCTGGCAACCCGCGAGTTCTTCTTGCAACTGGAGCAATTGCACCTGCGTGCCTGCGCAACAAGCAGCGAGCTACCGCCTGGCGGCCAGCGCCAGCGCTTGAGCGACGTGCTGGTGGCCGAAGATATCGTGCTGGCGATAGCCGAGGAGCCAGCCTGTGCTCCGTTGCAGGTTGCCGACGCGCAGGCTGCGGCGCTGCAGCAGGTACAGCGGCTGCGTATCGGTACCTGGTTCGAGGTGCTTGACGAGGCCGAGCCGCAGCGTTGCAAGCTGGTGGCGCGCATCGACAGCAGCGACAGGCTGGTGTTCGCCAACCGCACCGGCATGAAAGTGCACGAATGGAGCGCCGCCAGCCTGGCCCAGGCCCTTCAGCGCGGCGATTTGCGCGTGCTCGATGACGGGCTGCTGTTCGAGCGAGCGCTGGAGGCAGTGCTCGACGGTTTGCGGCGTCGGCAGGTGCAGTAGCTGGCAACATTACAATCATTCACATGCAAACGGCGTTGAGCGCAGGGCATACTGTTGCTCTGTTCATGGCGTTTTCAGGATCTGCCCCATGCAATTGGACCGTGCCACTGGCTGGTTCCACGGAATCGGAATCACCCACTGCCCTTCGCCGAACTTCAATGCCCGCCCCGAAGGCGAAGCGATCTCCCTGCTGGTGATCCACAACATCAGCCTGCCGCCAGCCTGTTTCGGTACCGGCAAGGTGCAGCAGTTCTTCCAGAACCGCCTGGACCCCAACGAACACTCCTATTTCGCCAGCATCAACCACCTGACCGTGTCCGCGCACCTGTTCGTCGAGCGTGATGGTGCGGTGACCCAATTCGTGTCGTTGCTTGACCGCGCCTGGCACGCGGGTGTGTCGTGCTTCGACGGGCGCGAAGGCTGCAACGATTTCTCCATCGGCATCGAGCTGGAAGGCACCGACGATCTGCCCTATACCGATGCCCAGTACGCGGCGCTGGAGCAGCTTACCCGGCACATCCGGGGCGCCTGGCCGGCCATCGACCTGTCTCGCATCCAGGGTCACAGCGACATCGCCCCGCAGCGCAAGACCGATCCCGGCCAGGCCTTCGACTGGTCGCGCTACCGCAAAGCGCTGCAGCACAACGAGGACAAGGCATGAGTTTTCTGGTGTTGTTGCTGGCGCTGTGGGTCGAGAAGTTCTCGGCCTTGCGCCATCAGGTCCAGCGTGACGGGTTTTTCCTTGGCGAGCTGGTGCGCCTGGAGCGTAGCGGCAAGGTGCACCCCTGGTGGACGCTGGCCATTCTGGTGCTGGCCCCGGTTGCGCTGCTGGTGTTGCTGCTGCATGTGCTGGAGCCGGTGGCGTATGGCTTGCTGGCCTTGCCAGTGCACCTGCTGGTGCTGATCTACAGCCTGGGCCGTGGCGATGCCAAGGCTTCGCTGGGGCCGTTCCGTGATGCCTGGCGGCGGGGCGATGACCAGGCGGCGTTGCATGTGGCCGAGCGCGACCTGGGCCTGTCCGCCGATGAACCGCACAGCCTGCTGGTGCGTGTGCAGGGCAACCTGTTGTGGCAGGTGTATCAGGGCTTTTTCGCGGTGATTTTCTGGTACTTCTTGCTGGGGCCCGGTGCTGCGCTGGCTTATCGCCTGCTGGCGCTTTGCGGTGAACACAGCAGGCAGCCGGCGCTGCAGAAACGTGCCGGGCAGCTGCGGCACATCATGGACTGGTTGCCGGTGCGCGTACTGGCCCTGAGCTTCGCGCTGGTGGGCAACTTCCTGGCGGTCACCCGGGTGATGTTGCACGAGGTGCTCAACTGGCACATCAGTGCTGCGCACCTGGTGGCCCGGGTGGGGCGTATCGCCGATGACATTCCCGAGGAAGAAGACAGCCAGCGCGGGCTCGGGCGGTTGGACAGCCTGTGGGAACTGCTGCTGCGCTGTGCGGTGTTGTGGTATGCAGGGTTTGCGCTGTGCACGGTGCTGGTCTGAACCGAGGCCGCTACCAGCCAAATACCTCGCAAGCATTGCGGCTGCTGGCTTCGGCCAGCTCCGCGACTTCCACCCCCATAACTTGTGCCAGCGCCTCGGCAATCTCCGGCAAATGCTCCGGGCTGTTGCGCACCC
>NZ_JABMCW010000353.1:0-5344 GCF_013179705.1 Pseudomonas sp. CM25
ACCTGAACGACTTCGGCATCAAAGGCCCGGGCGCGACCTCGCAGACCCTGGACCTGGATATCAGTGTTGAAGGCGTGAAGCAGAAGTAACTATTGCTCGGCAATAAAAAACGCCGCCCATTGGGCGGCGTTTTTATTTGCCTTTGCCGAGGATGAGCCGGCAAAGGCTGGCCTGGGTTTAGCCTTTTCGGGTCAACAAGGCCGGGCGCTCGCCACGCGGGCGGCTTGGCAGGTCATCCAGCTGCTCGGGCGTCGGGAAGCGGTCAAGCTTGGATTCCTTGCGGATGATCACGGGCTGTTTTTCGGGCTGGCGCGGGTTGCGCACGGCCGGCTCTTGCCGGGCAGCATCGTCACGCGCCGGGCGGCCACGGCCACCACCGCCATCACGACGGGCGCCGCCGCCGTTATTGGCGCGGGGTGGGCGTTTTTCGCCACCGTTGGAAGCACCACCACTACGCTGTTGGCCGCCACTGCGCGCCTGGCCCTGGCCCCCGGCATTGCTGCGTGGGGCGTTACCCTGGCCCTGACCGGCACCAGCACCTGGGCGGCGATTGCGGCCTTGGCCTTTACCTTGGTACGGGCTCACGTAGTCGGCACGGTTACCGAAGTTATCCACATCGTCGTCCAGGAACGCTTCAGGATCGCGATCGGCTGGCGCTTTCGGCGTACTTGCGCTGCTGGCCTGCTGCTGTTGCTGCTGACGCGGCTTCTTGTCGCGCGGCTTGCGCGGCTGCTGTTGCCGGTCGCCGCTCTTTTCCTTGTCGGCCGGCTTGTCAGCAGCCTGCGGCTTGGCCTTGCCTTTATCCTTGCCTTTGTCCTTGCGGCCGCCGTTGACGTCCTTGCTGCCTTCGCCGCGTGGCTGCTGGTTGCGACCGCCACGGCCGTTGTTTTGCGGGCGTTCACGTACTTCGGGCTTTTCGGCTTCTACCTGGCTGGCATCAAAGCCCATCCAGTCGCCGTCCGGGATACGCTGCTTGGTCACCCGCTCGATGCTCTTGAGCAGTTTTTCTTCGTCCGGCGCGACCATGGAGATGGCCTCGCCCGAACGACCGGCGCGGCCGGTACGGCCGATGCGGTGGACGTAATCTTCCTCCACGTTCGGCAGCTCGAAGTTGACCACGTGCGGCAGCTGGTCGATGTCCAGCCCGCGCGCGGCGATATCGGTGGCTACCAGCACGCGCACGCTGTTGGCCTTGAAGTCGGCCAGTGCCTTGGTGCGGGCGTTCTGGCTCTTGTTACCGTGGATGGCGGCGGCGGTCAGGCCGTGCTTTTCCAGGTACTCGGCCAGGCGATTGGCACCGTGCTTGGTGCGGGTGAACACCAGCACCTGCTCCCAGGCACCCAGGGTAATCAGGTGCGCCAGCAGTGCACGCTTGTGGCTGGCGGGCAGGCGGTAAATGCGCTGCTCGATACGCTCGACAGTGGTGTTTGGAGGGGTGACCTCGATGCGCTCCGGGTTGTGCAGGAGCTTGTCGGCCAGGTCGGTGATGTCCTTGGAGAAGGTCGCCGAGAACAGCAGGTTCTGGCGCTTGGCCGGCAGGCGGGCGAGGACCTTCTTCACGTCATGGATGAAGCCCATGTCGAGCATGCGGTCGGCTTCGTCGAGTACCAGGATTTCCACGTGGGCCAGGTCGACCTTGCCTTGGCCGGCCAGGTCGAGCAAGCGGCCCGGGCAGGCGACCAGCACGTCCACGCCCTTGGCAATGGCCTGGACCTGCGGGTTCATGCCAACCCCGCCGAAGACGCAGGCGCTGACCAGTGGCAGGTCGCGGGCGTAGACCTTGAAGCTGTCATGCACCTGGGCTGCCAGTTCGCGGGTCGGGGTGAGGACCAGTACGCGAGGCTGGCGCGGGCCATGCCGCTGCGACTTGTCGGGGTGGCCGGCCGGGAACAGGCGCTCGAGAATCGGCAGGGCGAAGCCACCGGTTTTACCAGTACCTGTCTGAGCGGCAACCATCAGGTCGCGGCCTTGCAACACGGCGGGAATCGCCCGCTGTTGCACGGGGGTCGGCTGGGTATAGCCCGCAGCCTCGATAGCGCGGACAAGTGCCTCGGAGAGACCGAGGGAAGCAAAGGACATGGGCGATCCTGTTCTCGTGTGGGCTGGGCCCGTAGGGATGTTCTGCCTGGCGCGACGGGCATCGGTGGGATGCGATCGCGTCCGGTCCAGCTGGGCTTTCACTGCACATCCGGGAAACGGAGGGTGGACGCGAAAGTGCGTCAATTGCCGATCGGGATGCCTGTTGCGAGGCCGAGCGTCCGGGCGTGAGCCGGGCGGGAAGGCCCGAGTATAACAGAGCTATCGCGCTGTGCCGCTTTCCTGCTGCTCAACGGCGTTGAGAATGCTTCCGATGTCGCCCGTATAGCGGTTGCTGATCGCCAAGAAGGCCGGTTCCTGCTTGAAACGCCGCAGTTCTTCGGCAAAGGCCAGGGCCAGTGCTTCTCGCCCGGGCTTGCGCACCAGTCCCAGATACTGAGGCTGGCGGCTGATCACCAGCGGCAGTTGTTCGACTTGCTGCTCAAGGCGCAACCGCTGGAGCAGGTAGTGGCCGACCTTGCGGTCGGTGATTGCCAGGTCCACACGCCCCAGTACCAGCTTGCCAAAGTTGGCTTCGTGAGTGGGCGCGGCCTCACGCTTGAAGTGTGGCGCCTCGGTGAAGGCCTTGCCATAGGCGTAGCCGGGGGATGTACCGACGCGAAGACCGGCGAGATCTGCGAGGCTGGTCACGCTATGGCGACGCGAATGTTGCTGGAACAGGACGAACTCCACAATCGACATGGGCTCGGGGGCATAAACCAGGTAAGGCTGGCGTGCCTCGGTCTGGAAGATGTCGAGAATACCATCTGCCAGGCCTTGCTCGACCATTGCCAGGCAGCGCTTCCACGGCAGGAACTGCCATTCCACTTCTACGCCCAGGCGGGCGAAGACCTGGGTGGTGACTTCGTAGTCTATGCCTTGCGGTTGGCCGTCATGTTCATACACATAGGGTGCCCAGTCGTCGCTCACCAGGCGCAAGCGCTCGGCCAGGGCCAACGGGCTCAGGCATATGAGCAGCAGGATCCAGAACAGGCGGGCGACGTGTGGCATGGCCGGAGATTACGCGCTCGGCCTGGGCAAGGCCAGTGCAGACGGTGTCCTTGTGTGCGGGCCCCACTCAACACCGGGAGGCCCGCAACAGATGTGCCTCGATATCCTTGCGCTGTTCGCCCAGCGACAGGCGCAGCCCCGGGTGGCGCAGGCACTGGCGCAGCCGGTCGGGCTCCATGTGGCCATGGCGGGCATTGAGGTTTTCCAGGGCCTTGTCCCACCAGGCCGGCGCGCAGGCACGGTCGAATTCGTTGGGGTAGGGGTAGCAGCCATACAGCAGCTCGCGGGCAAACTGGCGTTCGTGGCGCGGCAGGGTCAGGCTGAGCGCTTTATAGCCCAGGCGCTGCAAGGCCGGTGGTCGCGGCAGCTGGTCGTTGACCAGGGTGACGTCGGCGAGCGCGGCCTGGCTCAGGGGGGCTTCACCGTGCTTGCGCAGCCAGGCCTGGATCTTGGCACGGAATTGCGCCTTGCGGCTCCAGTAGTGGTGGATGACATCGGTGCATTCGGCCACCGCCAGCGTGCGGTAAGCCGCCACAGCCAGGCAGAACTCCTCGAGGGTGTAGGCCTCGCGTGCCAAGGGATGGAACTCGTCCATCATGGCAATGGAGCGGTCCAGAGTGCTGGCATCTTCGGCCGTAAGGCCGATCACTCCGGAGTTGACCAGTGGCATCTGGCAGTCGGCCAGGCCTCGGGATTCGAGGATCGCCAGCAGGTTCCTGTACAGCAGGCACTTCTGGTTGGCGCCATAGCGGGCGCCGATGGCGTTGCACAGCAGTTGGCCTGGCGCTACCCGGGCGAACAGTTGCAGTGGCGATTTGCGGAAGAACGTATCGGTATCGATCAGGACTGCCAGCGGGTGTTGCTGCAATACCTGTCGCAACAGCACATGCTTGCTGCGGAAGTGATAGCCGTGCGGGGCGTTCCATGCCTGGCGCGTGGCCTCGTCCAGCAGGTGGACGGTGACCGGGAGGCTGGCATAGGGCTGCGGGTTATCCGTGTAGACCTGGATATCCATGGCTTCGCCCGCAGCGCTGTCCAGGTGGGCGAGGGCGCTGACGATGCTGAAGCAGGCTTCCTGATGGTAGGTTGCCGGGCCAAAAGCCAGGTAGACGAGCTGTGGCCGCGAAGGCTGGAGATGCTGCATGGCTGGCAAGACCTGTGTAACCGGAAAATGAACAAGGCTTTAGTCTATGACCAAAGCCTTAATCATTTCTTAAGCAGACTTTGCCAAAAAGTTTCAGCGCGGCAGCTTCAGGTTGTTCCAGATCGCCAGGCTCGGTTCGGCCTGGTTCAAGGTGTAGAAGTGCAGGCCAGGTGCGCCGCCTTGCAGCAGCTGCTCGCACATGCGGGTGATCACTTCTTCGCCGAACGCCTGGATGCTGGCGGTGTCGTCGGCATAGGCTTCCAGCTGCTTGCGGATCCAGCGCGGGATCTCGGCGCCACAGGCGTCGGAGAAACGTGCCAGTTTGCTGTAGTTGGTGATCGGCATGATGCCCGGTACCACCGGGATGTCCACGCCCAGTTTCTGTGCGCGCTCGACGAAGTAGAAGTAGCTGTCGGCGTTGAAGAAGTACTGGGTAATGGCGCTGTTGGCACCGGCCTTGACCTTGTGCACGAAGTTGCCCAGGTCAGCCTCGAAATTGCGCGCCTGCGGGTGCATTTCCGGGTAGGCAGCCACTTCCAGGTGGAAGTGATCGGCGGTTTCCTGGCGGATGAACTCGACCAGGTCGCTGGCATAGCGCAGCTCGCCACTGGCCATGCCCATGCCCGACGGCAGGTCGCCACGCAGGGCAACGATGCGCTTGATGCCGGCGGCCTTGTATTCGGCCAGCAGGGCGCGCAGGTCGGCCTTGCTGTCGCCGACGCACGACAGATGCGGCGCGGCAGGCACCTTCACTTCGTTTTCCAGCTGCAGCACGGTGTTCAGCGTGCGGTCGCGGGTCGAACCACCGGCACCGTAGGTGCAGGAGAAGAAGTCCGGGTTGTAGGTGGCCAGCTGGCGGGCGACGCCCATCAGTTTTTCGTGGCCAGCGTCGGTCTTGGTCGGGAAGAACTCAAAGCTGTAGCGGCGTTCTTGTGACATTGATCGTTCCTCGAGCAGCAGGCTTAAGGCGGCAAGCTGCAAGTGAAAGCCAGGCCGGTGTGAGCCGGCCTGGCTTGGGCATCGTTGCTTGGCGTTGCCTGCTGCTTAGTAGCGGTAGGCGTGCGGCTTGAACGGGCCTTCGACGGTCACACCGATGTAGTCGGCTTGCTGCTT
>NZ_JABMCW010000354.1:0-5306 GCF_013179705.1 Pseudomonas sp. CM25
TAGGCATCGAAACTGGCGTGGGCCATGCTGCCGGCCAGCACGCTGTCCACGGCCTGCGGATCAAGGCCGGCGCGCACCAGCACGGCCCGGCCTGCCTTGATGCCCAGGTCGATGGGCGACACACCTGCCAGCGCCCCGCCCAGGTCGACCCAAGGCGTGCGTGCCATTTCGACGATGGCCACATCGTCGAACGCGGTGCATAACCCGCCGCTGCTCATGGCCGAGCCTGCGCGTGCAGCTGGGTGGGGTGTTCGCCGCAGTACAGCGCCTCTACCTGCGCGGCACGACGCTGCAATACCGCGCGCTGGTTGATCGAGCCCTTGTCGGTGATTTCGCCTGCGTCGATCGAGGGCGGCTCGTCCAGCAGCGCCAGCCATTCGATGCGGCTGGCGTTGCCCTGGGCATCGCGGTTCAGCCGCGCCAGCCAGTCAGCGAACCAGCTGCGCACCGCAGTGCTGCCCAGTACCTCGGCATCGCTGGCATCGGCCGCCAACCCGGCGAGCTGGCGGCATTCGGGCAGGCGCGCAAATACCAGCACGCCCAGGCACTCCCGGTCCGGCGCCGTTACCACGATGTCCTGCACATAGGGCGAACCTTCCAGCACCGCACGGTTACGCAAGGGGCCGACGCTGACAAACACCCCGGACGACAACTTGAAGTCCTCGGCGATACGGCCATCGAACATCAGGCCCTGTTCCGGTTGCTGCAGGTCGGCCAGTCTCAGCGCATCGCCCGAGCAGTAGAAGCCCTCCTCGTCGAATGCCTCGGCGCTCTGCTGCGGGGAGCGCCAGTACCCCGGCATGATGTGCGGCCCGCGAAAACGCGCCTCCAGCTTGCCCGCCTGCGGCACCAGCTTCACTTCGCAACCCGGTGCCGGCAACCCCACATAGCCCGCCATCGACAGCGGCCCGGTGGTGAAGGTGCAGGACGGCGCGGCTTCGGTCATGCCCAGGCCAGCCATCATGCGGATACGTTCGCCGCAGTGTTGCTCGGCGATGCGGTCCAGGCGGTCCCACACGCTTTGCGAAAGGCCTGCGGCAGCGAAGAAGAACAGCTTGATACGGGCAAAGAACACCTCGCGCAACTGGGCGTCCTGCTCCAGCGCCTTGGCCAGCTCTTCCCAGCCCTTGGGCACGGTAAGGTAGGCCGTAGGCGAGATTTCGCGCAGGTTGCGCAACGTTTCGCCGAAGCCTTGCGGGGTGGGTTTGCCGGCGTCCAGGTAGAAGCTGCCGCCGTTGTACAACACGATGCCGAGGTTGTGGCTGCCGCCGAAGGTGTGGTTCCAGGGCAGCCAGTCGACCAGCACCGGCGGCTCTTCGGCAAATACCGGAAAGGTCTGCAGCAGCATCTGCTGGTTGGCGCAGAGCATGCGCTGGGTGGTGATCACCGCCTTGGGCAGCTTGGTGGAGCCAGAGGTGAAGAGGAACTTGGCGATGGTGTCGGGCCCGGTAGCGGCAAACGCGGCGTCGGCGGGCGCCAGGTCGCAGGGTTGCAACAGACTGGCAAAATCGATGTGCTGACGGCCCTGGGCCTGGCCACGCACACTGACCACCGCTACCGACGGATCAAGCACGGCATCGAACGCGCGCTGGAACGGCTGCGCGTCGGTGGCGAATACCAGCCCCGGGGTCAACACCTCGCAGACATGCCGCAGTTTGGCAAAGTCCTGCGACAGCAGCGCATAGGCCGGCGACACCGGGCAATAAGGAATGCCGGCATACATGGCGCCCAGGGCGATCTGCAGGTGCTCGATGTCATTCCCGGAAAACAGCGCCAGCGGCCGCTCGGCGCTCAGGCCGAAACCCAGCAGGTTGGCGGCAATGGTGCGCACCTGGCCGAGCATTTGCGCGTAGGTGATCGCGCGCCAGCTGCCGTCAGGTTCGCGCGCCGCAATAAAGGTGATATCGGAGCGCGTGTGCGCCCAGTGCAGCAGCCGGTCGAGCAGGCGCGCCGGCAGCGGCGCCAAAGGTTCGACGGGGTGCATGCGCACAATGCCGTCAGCCTGGCTGACCTGCACCTGGGGATGGCCGATGGACACCTGCCGGTAGCGCGGAGGTTGGCCAGGGTCGGTCGACCGTGAGCGGGCTTCGGTATTCACGCAGGTTGCTCCTTGTTCTTGTTGTACATCCTGCCGCCGCCCGGCGCTGCCGGTGGCGGCCAATCGCGTGTTGCTCAGATGGGGTAATGGCGCGGGCCGTTCTGCAGGGTGACCCAGCGCAACTGGGTGAACTGGTCGATCGCCGTACGGCTGCCGAAGCTGCCGTAGCCACTCGCCTTGACCCCGCCAAACGGCATCTGCGCCTCGTCGTGCACGGTCGGGCCATTGATATGACAGATGCCCGACTCCACCCGTTGCGCCAGGGCCAGCGCGCGGCTGGTGTCACGGCTGAAAATGGCCGACGACAGGCCGAACTCGGAGTCGTTGGCCAAGTGCAGCAAAGCCTCGTCACCTTCGGCGCGCAGCACCACGGCCACCGGGCCGAAGGACTCTTCGCGATACAGGCGCATGCTGGCGTCGACATTGTCGAGCAGGGTCGGCTGCAGGATGCTGCCCTGCAACTGGCCGCCGCACACCAGGCGCGCGCCTTTGGCCACGGCATCGTCGATCAGCGCCTTGATGCGCTCGCCAGCCGCACTGCTGACCAGCGAACCGAGCACTGAAGTGCTGGCCTGCGGGTCACCGGCGCGCAGCCCGGCAACCTTCGCCGCCAGCTTGTCGACGAAGGCATCGGCAACACGGCTATCCACCACCAGCCGCTCGGTGGACATGCAGATCTGCCCCTGATTGAAGTAGGCGCCGAAGGCGGCGGCTTCAACGGTGGCATCCAGGTCGGCGTCGTCGAGCACCAGCAGCGGTGCTTTGCCACCGAGCTCCAGCAAGGCGGGTTTGAGGTGCCGTGCAGCCAGCTCGCCGACGATCCGCCCGACCTGGGTAGAGCCGGTGAAGTTGACGCGGCGCACGGCCGGGTTGGCAATCAGTCGCTCGACGATGGCCGGGGCATCATCCGGGGCATTGCTGATCACGTTGACCACGCCATCGCCCAGGCCGGCATCGTGCAGCACCTGGCCGATCAGCCGATGCACCGCAGGGCTCAGCTCCGAGGCCTTCAGCACCACGGTGTTACCGCAGGCCAGCGGCATGGCGATCGCACGGGTGGCGAGGATGACCGGGGCATTCCACGGGGCGATGCCGAGCACCACACCGCAGGGCGCACGCAGGGCCATGGCGAAGCTGCCGGGTACATCCGAAGGAATGACCTCGCCGGTGATCTGTGTGGTCATCGCTGCGGCTTCGCGCAGCATGTTGGCGGCCAGCTTCACGTTGAAGCCGTACCAGTTGGCCATGGCCCCGGTTTCGCCGGCCGCCGCAATAAACTCGTCGGCCCGCGCCTGCAACAGGTCGGCCCCCGCCAGCAAGCGCCTGCGCCGCTCGCCGGGCGCCAGGGCAGCCCAGGCCGGGAAGGCCGCGCTGGCAGCGGCAACCGCTGCATCGGCATCGGCCAAGGTGGCCGCGGCCACCTGCGAGACCACCTCGCCGGTGACCGGGTTACGGCGTTCGAAGGTTCGTCCATCGCTGGCGGGGCACGACCGCCCGCCGATCAGCAAAGGCACCTGCAACATGCTTATTCCTCTTGTTGTACTTATCGGGAATATCCGCGGGCTGTGCCGGGTAACGGCCCAGCCCGCCTGAACTCAGCGCTTGTAGGCCTGCAGGCCGGGCTTGATGCTTTTGTCGTCGAGGAACTGCTTCATGCCCTGCTCGCGCCCGCCTTCGGTGTCCAGCAAGCGGGACTGGTCGAGCTTGGCGTACAGGTAGTCTTCGTTCTGCTCCCAGGTCAGTTCGCGGCAACGCTTGAAACCATTCTTGGCTGCACGCAGCACCACCGGGTTCTTTTCCAGCAGGTTCAGCGCCAGTTCGCGGGTGGTGTCACGCAGCTGCGCCAGCGGCACGCTGTCGTTCACCAGGCCCATCTCGGCAGCCTTGGGGCCGCCGAAAGTCTTGCCGGTCATGATGTAGTACAGCGACTGGCGGTGGCCAACGGTATCGGCCATCGCCTTGCTCACCAGGTTGCCCGGCGGGATGCCCCAGTTGATTTCCGACAGGCCGAAAGTGGCTTCGTCGGCGCAAATGGCCAGGTCACAGGCCACCAGCGGGCTGAAGCCACCGCCGAAGCACCAGCCGTTGACCATGGCGATAGTGGGTTTGGCATACATGCGCAGCAGCTTCCATTGCCACTGCGAGGCCTCGCGGCGGATTTTTTCCTGGAGGATTTCCGGCCCGGCGTCCACCTCGCGGAAGTACTCCTTCAGGTCCATGCCTGCGGTCCACGACTCACCAGCGCCGGTCAGCACCAGCACGCCGGCGTCGGCGTCCTGCTCGAGGGTTTCCAGCACGTCGACCATTTCCCGGTTCAGCGTGGGGCTCATGGCGTTGCGCTTTTCCGGGCGGTTGAGGGTTACCCAGGCGATGCCCGATTCCAGTTCGACCTTGACGGTAGCCCAGCGGCCTTCGTATTTGCTCATGGTTCTGCACTCTTGTTGTTCGAGGTGGTGACATCAAGCTAAGCGAGCAGATTAGTTATGTCAATTAACCATTATGAAATTTATCTTTCTCCGAGGCGCGTGCTGAAGGGCATTTTCCCGTGCCCTCCCCTAGCCGGCAGGCGACAAGGCAGGCAAACTGGGTAACTTTCTTACCCATGAACGAGGAGCATGCACCCCGATGGCAAGGTCTGCCCGCACTACCGACACCGCCGCCACGCCCGCTACGCCGGCGGAGGCGGTGCTTGAAGACTTGCTCGGTTACGCCCTGCGCCGCGCGCAGTTGAAGCTGTTCCAGCACCTTATCGGCCGGCTTTCGGCCCATGACCTGCGCCCGGCACAGTTCTCGGCGCTGGCGGTGATCGAGCAGAACCCAGGGCTGATGCAGGCCGACCTGGCCCGCGCGCTGGCGATCGAGCCGCCCCAGGTGGTGCCGCTGTTGAACAAGCTGGAAGAACGCGCCTTGGCCGTACGCGTGCGGTGCAAGCCGGACAAACGTTCGTACGGGATTTTTCTAAGCAAGGCAGGCGAAGCGTTGCTCAAGGAGCTCAAGCAGATCGCCAGCGACAGCGACCGCGAGGCGACTGCGGCGCTGGATGATGAGGAACGGGGGCAGCTGTTGCGCTTGTTGACGAAGATTTACCAGGAGTGAGGCGTTAGCCGAATGCCAGTCAGTCAAGGATGATGGGGCTGCTGTAGCCCATCGCCGGCAAGCCAGCTCCCACCCAGACCGCATCGAATTCAAGCCATGCGCCGTACTTGTG
>NZ_JABMCW010000355.1:0-5261 GCF_013179705.1 Pseudomonas sp. CM25
GGCCTGCGCAGCGAGATGTCCCCGCGCGCGCTCGAAAAATGGAATCCCGCGATCCAGGCGGCAGTCGAGAACACCTCGGACACCATCACTGTTTACGGAGTGATCGGCGAAGACTGGTATGGCGAAGGCGTCACGCTGAAACGAATCGATGCTGCTCTGCGGGCCATCGGCGAGCGAGATGTCACTGTCTATATCAACTCGCCAGGCGGCGACATGTTCGAAGGCATTGCCATCTACAACCGCCTGCAGGAGCACAGCCACCAGGTCACCACCAAGGTGCTCGGCATGGCGGCTAGCGCTGCTTCGATTGTCTTCCTGGCCGGCAAAAAACGTGAGGTGGCCAGCAGCGCCTTCCTCATGATCCACAACTGCTGGACCTGGCTCGCCGGCAATCGCAATTACCTGCGCGATATCGCTGACGACATGGAGGAGTTCGACGCCGCGATGGCAGACCTCTATGCCGAGACCAGCGGCCAGTCGGCAGAAGACATGGCCGAGCTGATGGACGACGAAACCTACATCCGTGGCAAGCGTGCAGTTGAGCTTGGTCTGGCCACTGGGATGTTGTCGCCCACTGAGGTAACCGAGCGCGAAACCGAAGACGCGGCCCAATCCAATGCACTCAAAGCCATGGATGTAGCCCTGGCCAAGGGCGGCATGCCTCGCTCCGAGCGTCGCGAACTGTTCGCCAGTTTCAAGTCCGGCATGCCTCGCGCTGCCGGCGGGGGTACGCATAACGCTGCCCCGCCCGATAAGCCCCGCGCTGTCGCGCCAGACCTTTCCGCCTCTCTGAGCGCGGCAACCAATCTCCTCAATTCTCTGAAAGGAAAGTGACCATGGACTTTGAAGCCCAAGTCAAGGATCTCAACGCCAGCCTCAAGGGCATTGGCGATCAGATCAAAAGCCAAGCCGAGGCGACCGAGAAGCAGATCAAGGCCTCCGGTGAAATGAATACCGAAACGCGCGCCAAGGTCGATGAGTTGCTGACCAAGCAGGGCGAGCTTCAGGCGCGACTGGGCGAGGCCGAGCAGAAGCTCGTGAACGCAAGCCGGGATCGCAACCATCAGGAGGAGCCGCAGAAATCGGTAGGCGCCCTCGTGATCGAAAGCGAAGAAATGAAGGACATGACCTCGTCCTTCCGCGGCTCTCGTCGTGTCTCCGTGCCGCGTGCGGCCATCACCACCGCAACCGGCGGTGACCTAGTGCAGACTCAGCGCCTGCCGGGGATCATTGCCCCGGCTCAACGCCGGCTGACCGTTCGCGACCTGGTCGCGCCGGGTACCACCGAATCGAACTCCATCGAGTACGTCCGTGAGACTGGCTTCACCAACAACGCCCGTACCGTGGCGGAGACCACTGCCAAGCCTTACTCCGATCTGACCTTCGGCCTGACCACTGCGAACGTGCGGACCATCGCCCATTTGTTCAAAGCCAGCCGGCAGATGCTGGACGATGCCAAGGCCCTGCAGAGCTACATCGACGGTCGTGCACGGTACGGCCTCAACATGGCTGAAGAGGCTCAGTTGCTTTACGGCAACGGCACCGGTGTGAACCTGCAGGGCCTCATGACCGTTGCTCAACTGTACGCCGCCCCGGCTGGCGTTGCTGTAGTGGGCGAGCAGCGCATTGACCGCCTGCGCCTGGCACTGCTGCAGGCCGAACTGGCCGAGTTTCCATCGGACGGCATCGTGCTCAACCCGATCGACTGGGCGGCCATTGAACTGACCAAGGACGGGGAAGGCCGCTACATCATCGGTCAACCGCAGGAAGGCACCAACGCGAAGCTGTGGAATCGTCCGGTGGTTTCCACCCAGGCCATGACCCAGAACGACTTCCTGGTTGGTGCCTTCAAGCTCGGCGCTCAGATCTTCGACCGCATGGAAATCGAAGTGTTGATCTCGACCGAGAACAGTGATGACTTCGAGAAAAACATGGCAACGATTCGTGCTGAAGAGCGCCTGGCCTTTGCCATCTATCGCGACGAAGCATTCGTTACTGGCCCGCTAGTCACGCCTTAACCATCCCGCAGATCGGCGCCAGAAATGGCGCCGCAATGGAGTAATCCAATGGCACGTAAACAGGAAACACCAGCCTCCACCGCTGATGCGAAGGATTCGGTATCGACCGTTGATTCCAGCAGCGGGCCGTCTGAAGCTGTCGGGTTGCCTCTTTCGCCTGGCCGAGCGATCGTTCCAGACGCTAGCGACTCCGCTGATTCGGGCGTCCCTGCAACTGCTCCAGGCTCGGCGGAGGACTCGGGTCTGTTGACGGCAAAAGGGCAGGCAGCCGCTGGCACTGGGTCGGATGGCGTCACAGGCGAGCAGGGTGCCGCTATCTCCACGATGGACGCTGCCGATGCCGCATCCGAAGCCGTCGCTCAAACTGCCTCAGTCTTGGCAGATGGCGGCGCCGGCGCTGATGAGTTGGCACTAGATGATCGGGCCAACCCCAACCCTGCGACTCTTCAGATCTATCCGCTGCGTTCGTACATGGACGAGGGTGAGCTTCGTCGCCGCGGCGGTCCGGCATATACGGTGCCGCGCCGGCATGCGGAGGAACTGCTGCAGCGGAATCTGGCATCACTCGAACCCCTGAAGGAGTAGATGATGCCGGTTATCAGTATGTCCACTGCCCGGCATCACCTTCGAGATCCCGATGATGATGACGAGTACCTGGAGCTGCTGGTCGAGGCGGCGGAAGGGCAGGCGATGGACTATCTGAACCGCCGTTTTTACGCCAACCAGCAGGCGCTGGATGAGGCTGTCGCCGCCGGGGATGCCGGTGACTCACCCATGGTCAGCAATAAGCAGATCCAGGCGGCTTGCTTGCTGATCCTCGGCCATCTTTACGCCAACCGCGAGGACATTGTGATCGGGACCATCGCCACCGAACTGCCGCAAGGTTCGAAGGCGCTCCTGACGCCGCATCGTATCGGGTGGGGCATATGAGGGCCGGGCCGCTGCGTCATCGGCTGCAGGTGGCTCATCGACACGAGGAGAGGAATAAATCCGGGGGCGCCACAGTGACGTGGCTGCCAGCTGCTCGCCCTGAAATGTGGGGTGAGGTTCGGACGCCTAGTGGTCGTGTGACCGCAGTGGCAGAAAAACTCACTGCTGTAGTAACAGCCGAAATCATCGGCAGGCCGCGGGCCGACATTGTGGCCGGCTCGCGACTTACTCGCCGTGGAGTTACTTACCAGGTCGAGGCTGTCCTTCCTGACAACGAAAATTCACTGATGAGGCTTCTGTGCTCATCGGTACCTAACCCATGAGGTGAACCATGAAAATCCGAGCACTGGGTCCGCTGACGGGCGCTTCTGGCGAGCGTGAGAAAGGCGAAGAGTTCGAGGTGACCAAAGAGCAGGGCGAAGGCTTGATTGCCCGAGGCTACGCTGAAGCGGTCACCGACAAGGCCGCGAAGCCCGCAAAGGCTGATCCAGCCAAGGAGTAGGGTATGGCGCGCCGGTCGAGCCTCCGCGGCGACATCCGACTGCGCCGGACGCTGCGCAATATCCACAAGACGATGGACAACGAGTTGCAGCCTGCCATGGCCAAAGCAGCCGCGCGGGTACTCGAAACCCAGCGACAGCTGATCCCCAAGGATACCGGCGCTGCTGCGGCCGCCCTGCGTGTCTACGTCACCCCCAGCGGGCTGGATGCTCAGGTGGGCATACGGGGCAAGCGAGACAATCGCCGATTCTTTTACCTGCGGTTCCTTGAGTACGGGACCAAGGGCTATTCCGGCAGCATGTACCAGCGAGCTGACCGGAACGCGATCGGCGGCATGCACACCAACAACCGCGACAAGTCGCAACTGAAAGGGCGGCGCAACTCTATACGCCAGCGCGACACGAAGAACAAGTCCGATGGGCAGCACTTCTTCGGCAAGTACCCGGACATACCAGCGAGGCCGGCACATCCGTGGTTGCGCCCGTCTCTGGACGTCAACCGCGAGTTTGTCATGGCCGATCTTGAAGAGGCAGTCCGCCGCACGCTGCGCAAGGCAAGTCAGGGGGTAGGCAATGGCTGATCCATCACTGGCGCTGCAGGAGGCCATCTTCGCCAGGCTTCAGGCCGAGGTCAGCTGCCCGATATACGATGGCGCGCCGTTGAACGCTGACATGCCGTACGTCTCGATCGACCGGGAAGTCTCGGTCAACAGAAGACCGATCTCGGGCCGAAAGCGCGAAACGCGCCTGCTTTACCTGTCGGTCTGGTCCGATGCCGTAGGCCAGGCCGAGGTGAAGCGCATCAACGGCGAAGTCATCGCGGCCCTTGACCAGCGCCGGCTTCCGCTGGAGGTGGGCCGAGCGGTTTCCGTCCGGGTCGAACAGTCCGACGCGCAGCGCGACGCCGACGGCATCACCTATCAAGGGTCGATCACCGTCCGCGTCATCACCACCCACTGATTCACCTACCGGCCGCCCAGCGGCTTTATCCAATGTGCCTTTGGAGGACCCCCCATGGCCGAAGACAACCTCAACACAGCTGCCGGCTGCCGCCTCTCCATTGGTGGCAAGACCGGCGCGAGCACCCTAACGGAATACGAAGCTGACACCTATGTGGACGTTGGCGAAATCGAAGATCTGGGCGAATTCGGCGACACGTTCAACCCGGTGAACTTCACTTCCCTGGCCAATGGCCGGGTGCGCAAGTACAAGGGCACCGCTGATGCGGGCAACATGACCATGACCGTTGGCCTGGACAATGGCGATGCCGGCCAGAAGGCCGTGGGTGTCGCTCACAAAGACCGCACCAAGGGCAATTACAACATCAAGGTCACGCTCAACGATGGCGACCCAGGCGCAACCCCTGCGATCCTGCCGACCACGTTCTACTACGGCGTCAAGGTGATGAACAACACCGTGGCCCCGGGCGCCGCCGACAACGTCGTCCGCCGCAACGTGACCCTGGCTATCAACACCGACATCATCGAAATCCCAGCCGGTCCGGCTGTCCCGTGATCGATGGGGCGCAAGCCCCATCCTCTCCTGCGAGAAACCCAATGAGCGAAGCCTTGCACGGCACCGTCACGCTGGTGATTGGCGGTCGCAGCTACACCCTCAAGCCGACGCTGGATGCAGCGCTGCGCATCGAGGCCCGTTTCGGCGGGCTGCGCGGCGCGCTGGAGTCCATGCGCCTCATGAGTATCGCCGCCTGTGCCGACGTTGTTGTCGCTGGCGCCGACCTGAAGCCGGATCAGCACCCAGTCATCGCCGGTGAAGTGTTTCACACCGGTGTGGCCCAGGTGTCCGGCAAGCT
>NZ_JABMCW010000356.1:0-5241 GCF_013179705.1 Pseudomonas sp. CM25
AGCTATGGCAAGGGCCTGATGCCCGACACCTTCATCGACTTCAAGAAGCAGCGCTTCCGCTGGGCCTACGGCGCCATCCAGATCATCAAGCACCACGCCAGCGCCCTGCTGCGCGGCAAGGGCAGCGAGCTGACCCGTGGCCAGCGCTACCACTTCCTGGCCGGCTGGCTGCCATGGATTGCCGATGGCATGAACATCTTCTTCACGATCGGCGCATTGTTGTGGTCGGCGGCGATGATCATCGTGCCACACCGGGTCGACCCGCCGCTGATGATTTTCGCCATCCCGCCGCTGGCGCTGTTCTTCTTCAAGGTGGGCAAGATCATCTTCCTCTACCGCCGTGCGGTGGGGGTGAATCTGAAGGACGCCTTCGCTGCGGCGCTGGCCGGGCTGGCGCTGTCGCATACCATCGCCAAGGCAGTGCTGTATGGCTTCTTCACCAGCAGCATGCCGTTCATCCGCACGCCCAAGCATGCTGACAGTCATGGGCTGCTGGTGGCGATTTCCGAGGCGCGGGAGGAGCTGTTCATCATGTTGCTGCTGTGGGGCGCAGCGCTGGGCATCTACCTGGTTCAGGGGCTGCCGAGCTCGGACATGCGCTTCTGGGTGGCGATGTTGCTGGTGCAGTCGTTGCCGTACCTGGCAGCGTTGGTGATGGCCTTGCTGTCGTCGCTGCCAAAGCCGGAGGCCGAGGCGCAAACGGCGCACACATAACGGAAACTTGCGGCCACCTGGCATAGTTCGGGCTTACAAATAGACGATCTCCAGCGTGGCCGCCCCGTCGACGGCAGTCTCGTCGCGCAGGTCGAGTTGACGCAAAGGAGCAATGTACAACTCGACCATCAGCATAGCCTCGAGCTGCCTGATCAAGGCAGGTCCGGCTGCTGCGCGGTTACTGAGGGCAAACCCCAGCAAACGACCGTCGTTATGAAAGAACGCAGCTCCCGGGCCTGGCTGCCAGCCTGCACCACTCTGCGGGGAGTAGAGCGGCTGGAGCACCTGCCCATCCCCTAGCGCCGGCCCCTCAAGCTGTAAAGACCATGCCAGGCCGTCACTGGTCTTTTTACCTGCGCCAAACAGGGCGGAGCGTGCTACGTCTTTGACGTGACTGATCAAGCCGGGCTGGCGGTTGTCCACCGCGCGCAGAGCGAAACGAGTGAGGCCGTCGCAGGTCACGGCAGCAGGCAACGAGCGTCGCAAAGTGGTGGTTTTGCCAGCCGATAGCTGTCCAGATTCAATGAGGCCGAAGTCCACCACACCGTCATGACCCAAGAACAGCTTGCAAGCTGCTGGGACGACACTTGCCTGTAACGCCAAGGCTGCAGTTGCGCCATCGACTTCCAACACACCACCTGCGTGCAACTCGTCGGCGTTTGACAAGTTCGACGCTGCATCGAGCCAGCCCTGGATTGTAAGGCGAGCCGTGAAATTTGTGCCTTGAAGCGCTACATCTGCAAGCAATGGCGTGACCTGCATGCCTGGCACCCAGCGAATCCGGTCGCCTTTTTGCATCCAGGGGCCACGCGGGTCCCTGGATGCACCCAGCATGACCGGTTGGCCATCGAGCTGTGCGTCAGACAGTTGCATTGAATACTGTCCTCGCTCGCCAAAGCCATAGCTATCACCATAGGTGCCGGCAGCCAGATAGTTCAGGAGCATGTCGGTTCTTCTGGAGCACTGAACCGTCAGTTGCAGATGTTTCGCGGCAAACAGGTATTGATTCCCATGCTTTTGCAACTGAGTCCTGTTGACCTGGCCAAACTCGATAACGGGCTGGCTGAGCAAGATCTGACAGCCCTGCGCGGCGACAGATCCGGCCACTCCCATCAACAACATCCCCAGGCACCCGCTCAGCAAAAGCAGCGCGCCGCGGCGGTCGCGAAAGGGGCGCATCCTGCACAAGAACTCATATCGCATGGCAAAGGGCCGTGGTCGTTTCATAGTATTGATCCGGCTCCGGATTGTCGCTGAGGGTAAACTCCAGTGCACAGCCAGGTCCGCCTGGCGAGGTCACCTGATAGCGCTCGTTCTCCTGAAAGTCATGCAGGAATATCAAGCCACCGGCCTGCACCATCGTCACGAAGCTGCCGTTGGCATCCACTACCATCGAGCTGTCCGCCACGGGCTGCCCGCCAACGTGCAGTGTTTGTAGCAAGACACGTCGAGTGCGCTCTACAGCGAAACGCAAATGCGAAAATGCCCCTCGACCGGCCCTTACAATGCCCTGGCTGTTGGCCAGATCGACACTACGTGGCAGGCTCCGGGGCTGTACTTGCAGACGATTGTCAGCGTATGGGCGAACCTGCGAGGCCACTGCTCGTCCTTCGCCATCGGTCCACACGGGCCCACTTGGCGTGTCGATTTTCACACCTGCAAGATCACCGACTTCGATGAGTGCGTAGGTATCCTGTATCGGGTAAGGCGATAACGTGATGCCATCTGCATGCCCCACTGCGCCGCCACGCAGGTTGGCAGCGAGGGTTTGTGCACTGCTGCCGGTGGCCGAGTAATCCAGCTGCATCTGGCCGAATGGCGCCAGCCATGAAGCGCCGAGGCTGGGTCGCAACACCGGGTCATTGCCTGCATGGCTGCCTCCCAGGCGATAGCTGAACGATTCATTGACACGTTCCCGCAGGTTGATGGATGAGCGGTAATTGCCGGCGCTACCTCGGCTCGATGCGTACAGCCTGCGCTTGCTGCCCAATGGCAGACTGGCGCTCAGATACAGCAAGCGCCCCTGCTCACCTGCCCCGCTGAGCCTCCATTCCATGCCCGCATTCAGCGAAACCCGCTTCAGCGTTGTTCCCCAGCCGAAATTTGCCTGGGTGCTGACCTGACCGCTACCCGCACGCGACTGGCTGCCGCCAATACTGAAGTTCCCCAGCGCGCCCCCTTGCCATGACAAGCCGACGCCAAGGTAATCCTGCACCCCGTTCAAGCTGCGTGACGGCTCCAGCGCCTGTTGGATGTCTTGATAGTGCGGGCTCTGCACCGCGTAGCTGAAACTTGCCGCCCACCCTTCGGCTAGCTGCTGGCTGAGGGTAACCTGACTTTGCATTCCTGCTTTCTGGCGTCGAGGCTGCGAATAGCCGATTGACCACTGCATCTGAGCTTGCGTCCATGGCTGAACGCCCAGTGCAAACCCTGTTGCCTGATAACCATCGGTTGCAAGCATGCCGCCACCAAAGGCCACGCCATCGAGCACACTCCCGCTCCACCCGGCGCTCAGCACCCAGGGCGAAGCCGCACTGCTGTGGCGCAGTTGACCGACACCGAACTGGTACCCCCCCGACAAGCTGCCAGTCATGGGCGTAGCGGGCAAGGTCACACGTCGCTGCTCGCCGTCCGCTTCATGGATGGTCATTTCCAGTTCAGCAAAGGCATCGACTGGCGCAGGGCTTTCGATGGAAAACGGGCCCGGCGGCACGACTGTCGCGTACACCAGCCGATTGCGCTGAAAGATCTCCACCCTCGCCTGGGTCTTGGCGATGCCTTGAACCGCACGGCGCTGCTGCAGATGCCCCAAGGCCTGCTCAGGGAACACCTGAAAGCCGTCAACAGATACACCAGCGAGCACAGGGTTGCCCAGGTGGATCTGGCCAACCTGCAAAACCGCCGCCTGCCCGGCGAACGTTCGTTGCGCGTAGGCATTAAGCGCGTTGAACTGCCTGGACTGCTGGCCAATGCTGGCAACCTGACGGCTGCGCACGATCCAGTCACCGAGGTTGAAACCCGGCTCGGTAAGCGCGGTCCAGGCTCTGCTGCTGCCATCCTTGAAGCGTGTATCCAGCATCGTCACATCGTAATTGAACATGCCGGCTAACCCACCAGTGGCAAACGCCGATAAATCATGGCCTGCAGCGGACTTGCGCAGCGCTTGTGCCGGCACGACCATGGATACACTGGCGGATTGCGGGTCTGCGTTTATCTGGCTCTGTGGGTAATCCGCCAACAGGTCGATGCACAAGTCAGCAGCCGTATCTGACGCGCCGGCCGGCACCTGTATGCCTCCGGCTTCCAGCAAAGCGGAGTCGATGCACAAACTGCCATCATCGAGAAAGCGTGCCTGTGCTTGTCCTGCTCGATCGCCATTTACCTCCAGGCTTACGGTGTGATTGCCGGGGGTAAACCGGGCGATGTCCTGAAAGTAAGACGCCAGCTCTTCACTCAAGCCTCTCTGACGCAATAGTTCGAGGTCGAACGCGACGCCGTCACTGGCGCTGCACTCAAGAAGATAAACAGCAAAGAAAAGCGCCACTGGCCAACGCCAGCCAACCGCCCGGCACTTTCCCGCGCCCCCACTCAACCGTTCCCCCTGCCTAACGGTGCCTCGAATTCATCTACGGCATAGCCGTACACCGTGGCCGGGAACAGCTTTACGCTGCGATTATCCCGTCGGGCTGCCGCGTCCAGCCGAAGCACTAGCGATTCGCCGGGCAATATGTAGGTGCGCGGCAAATACGCTTGCTCGTCCGCGGGCATCAACCTGACTTCCTGCGCCAGCCGCACCACATAGGGAGTCGGGTTCTCAACCTGTACACCTTGGCCGTGGTAGCGCCACTGCAAGCCCTCCCACGGTGAGCGATTGGCAGCAAGCCCCTTGGGATGGATGATGACAGGCAGGTTCTGCCTCACGCTCACCCCGACCTTGGCGATACGCTCACCTGTCAGTTTTTGCTGCTGAACGCCTTCGAATATCACCCGTTTCAAACGCTGGACTTGCAGGGGCGCAGTTGCACGCAACATAAACCTTACCCGCTGCTCCTCGCCCGCCTCGACGCGCCACGCGGGCTGGGAGAGAAACAGCAATGGCTCCAGGTCTTCAGGCAGGTTCTGCAGGGTGACGAGCAACAGCGCGGGGGTGGGGTCTTCATTGCGTACCGTGATCGTTGCCTCGCCATCGGCTTCGTTGACGATCACCACCGAAGTTTCCGGGACCATGCCAGCAGCCTGTGCTGCACTGCCCGACAGCAGCAGGCCGCCCGCACTCAACAGTAAACGGATCAATATGCTCAAACTCGAATCTCTACAAGAAACGTGCTCGCCGCCCTGGAGCAGCGAGCACGTCAAGGCCCCAATGCGCTTATCGTCAACGTTGTAGGCTTGACGTCAGCGCTTGATCACAGATAGGACAGTTCGATGGTCGAAGCGCCATCGATCTTTACGTCATCGGTCACGGTGAGGTTCCTCAACGCAGCAATGTTCATGTCAATCTGCAAATCAGCGGTCAGATTCCGGATG
>NZ_JABMCW010000357.1:0-5207 GCF_013179705.1 Pseudomonas sp. CM25
GCGACCTGCAGCGACAGCCCGGTCGAGGTGACCATCGCCCCCGCACAGCCGGCCTACCTGATCTACACCTCGGGCTCGACCGGCCAGCCGAAAGGCGTGGTGGTCAGCCACGGGGCGCTGGCCAGCTACACCCAGGCGGTGCTGGAACGCCTGCAGCTGCCGGCCGCGGCGAGCATGGCCATGGTCTCCACCCCTGCGGCTGACCTGGGCCACACCGTGCTGTTCGGCGCCCTGGCCTCGGGCCGCCTGCTGCACTTGCTGCCACAGGACCTGGCGTTCGACCCGGACGGCTTCGCCAGCTACATGGCGCAGCACAAGGTGGGTGTGGTGAAGCTGGTGCCGAGCCACCTGCAAGGCCTGCTGCAAGCTACCCGCGCTGCCGATGTACTGCCGGCCGAAGCACTGATCCTGGGCGGTGAGGCTTGCAGCTGGAGCCTGCTGGACAAGGTCCGCGAACTGCGCCCGGGTTGCCGGGTCATCAACCACTACGGGCCTACCGAAACCACGGTCGGCGTGCTCACCTTCGAGCCTGATCAGCCGCTGCCCGGCTGCCGTACGGTGCCGGTGGGGCGCCCGCTGGGCAATGCCTGCGCCCAGGTGCTGGATGGCTACCTCAACCCGATGGCGGCCCACGTGGCCGGCGAGCTGTACCTGGGCGGGCAGGGCGTGGCCCAGGGTTACCTGGGTCAGCCTGCGCTGACCGCCGAGCGTTTCGTGCCCACCGAAGGGGGTGCCCGCTTGTACCGCACCGGCGACCGCGCCCGGCTTGGCGCCGATGGCCTGGTAGAGTTCATCGGTCGCGCGGATGACCAGGTGAAAATCCGCGGTTACCGCGTGGAGCCGGGCGAAGTCGGCCGTGTGCTGCTCGGCCTGCCAGGCGTAAGCGAGGCCGCGGTGCTGGCCTTGCCTCTGGAAGGCGATACCGAGCGCCTGCAACTGGTGGCCTACGTGGTGGCCGACGGCGGGGTAAGCGTGCAGCAGTTGCAGGCGCAACTGCAGGCACGCCTGCCGGACTACATGCTGCCAGCGCAGATGCTGCTGCTGGAGCGCCTGCCGCTGACCGCCAACGGCAAGCTCGACAAGCGCGCATTACCGGCACCGGGGGCGGTCAGCCGCGGCTATGTGGCGCCAGAAGGTGAAATCGAAGAGAAGCTGGCTGCGGTGTGGGCCGACGTGCTGAAGCTGGAGCAGGTCGGCAGCAGCGACAACTTCTTCGAGCTGGGGGGCGACTCCATCCTCAGCCTGCAGATCATCGCCCGCGCCAAGCGCCAGGGCATCAAGATCACCCCCAAGCAGCTGTTCGAACAACAGACCATCGCCCAGCTGGCCCAGGTGGCCAAGCGCATCGAGGCCAGGCAGCCTGCGCCGACAGCAGTGGTCGACAGCGCACTCACTGGCGAGGTGGCGCTACTGCCAGCGCAGGCGCGCTTCTTCGAAATGGATGTTGCCCAGCCGGCGCACTGGAACCAGTCGGTATTGCTGAAACCGGCCAGCCCGGTGCAGCTGCAACCGCTGGAGGCGGCCCTGCGTGCTGTAGTTGAGCAGCACGATGCGCTGCGCCTGCGCTTCAGCCGTGGTGCCGGCCAGTGGCAGGCGCGCTTCCAGCCGCTGAGCAACGCGCCGCTGCTGAGCCAACGCAACCTGGCCGCGCTGAGCGAGCTGGATGCTGCTGGCAGCCAGGTACAGGCCAGCCTGAACCTGGAGCAAGGGCCGCTGCTGCGCGCCGAGCTGTTTGACTTTGCCGACGGCCAGCAGCGTCTGCTGCTGGTGGTTCATCACCTGGTCGTCGATGGCGTGTCATGGCGGGTGCTGCTGGAAGACTTGCAGCAAGCCTATCGACAAGTGCTCGGCGGCCAGGCCGTGAGCCTGCCCGCCAAAAGCACGTCGGTGAAAACCTGGGCCGAGCACCTGGCCCGCCACGCCAGCAGCCCGGCACTGCAGGCACAGCGCGATTACTGGTTGCAGGCGGTGGCCAGCGACAGCGCCGAGCTGCCGCGTGACAACCCGCAGGGCAGCCTGGCCAATACCCATGCACGCACCGCTGCCACACGGCTGGACGCCGAGCGCACCGCCAGGCTGCTGAAGCAGGCCCCGGCCGCCTACCGCACGCAGATCAACGACCTGCTGCTAAGCGCGCTGGCGCGCACCCTGTGCCAGTGGAGCCGCCACGACAACGTGCTGGTGCAGCTGGAAGGGCATGGCCGCGAAGACCTGTTCGACGACCTGGACCTGAGCCGCACCGTGGGCTGGTTCACCAGCCTGTTCCCGGTACGCCTTACCCCCGGCAACGATATCGGCCAGTCGATCAAGGCCATCAAGGAGCAACTGCGCGCCGTGCCGGACAAAGGCATTGGCTACGGCCTGCTGCGCTACCTGGGCGATGCCCAAGTGCGTGAGCAGCTCGGGAACACCGCGCAGCCGCGTGTCACTTTCAACTACCTGGGCCAGTTCGACGCCAGCTTCGCTGCCGAAACCGGCGCACTGTTCACCCCAAGCGGCGAAAGCGCTGGCCGTACCCAGTGCGCCGGCGCCCAACTGGGCAACTGGCTGAGCATCACCGGGCAGGTGTACGGCGGCGAACTGTTCCTGGAATGGACCTACAGCGCCGACGTGCACCACCCGGCCACCATCGAGCGCCTGGCGCAGGCTTACGAGCAGGCCCTGGCGGAGCTGGTCGAGCACTGCAGCGATACCCGGCATCAGGGCGTGACGCCTTCGGACTTCGCGCTGGCCGCGTTGACCCAGGCGCAGCTGGACAACCTGCCGCTGGCTGCCGGGCAGATCGCCGATGTGTACCCGCTGTCGCCGATGCAGCAGGGCATGCTGTTCCACACCCTTTACGACCAACAGGCCGGCAACTACATCAACCAGCTGCGCGTGGATGTGCACGGGCTGGATGTGCAGCGCTTCAGGCAGGCCTGGCAGGCCACCGTGGATGCCCACGACATCCTGCGCACCGGTTTTGTCCTGCAAGGCGACCTGGACCAGGCCGTGCAGCTGGTGCGCAAGGCTGTCGAGCTGCCGTTCAGCGAGCCCGACTGGCGCGGCCAGCCGGCCCTGGAACAGGCCCTGCAGACCCTGGCCGATGATGAGCGCCAGCGCGGCTTTGACCTGGCCGCTGCGCCGCTGCTGCGGCTGGTACTGGTGCGCAGCGGCGATGCCAGCCACCACCTGATCTACACCAACCACCATATCCTCATGGACGGCTGGAGCACCTCGCGCCTGCTGGGCGAAGTGCTGCAGCGCTATGCCGGCCTGGCGCCGCAAGCGCAGGCCACGCACTACCGCGATTACATCGCCTGGTTGCAGGGCCAGGACGCAGCCGTTGCCGAGGCCTTCTGGAAGGCCCAGCTCGCCACCCTGGATGCGCCGACACGCCTGGCCCAGGCCATCGCCGGCAGCGCAGGCGGCAGCGGCCATGGCGACTATCGCCTGGCCTTCGACCGCGAGCAGACAGCACGTATCGAAGCCTTCGCCCGGGCCAACCGGGTCACGGTCAACACCCTGGTGCAATCGGCCTGGCTGCTGCTGTTGCAGCGCTGCACCGGCCAGGCCAGTGTGTGCTTCGGCGCCACTGTCGCCGGCCGCCCGGCAGATCTGCCAGGCGTGGAAGAGCAGATCGGCCTGTTCATCAACACCCTGCCAGTGATTGGCGCGCCTCGCAGCGAACAGACCGTGGCCGAGTGGATCGGCCAGGTCCAGGCCATCAACCTGGCCGCGCGCGAGTTCGAGCATACGCCGCTGTACGATGTGCAGCGCTGGGCCGGGCAGGGCGGTGACGCGCTGTTCGACAGCATCCTCGTGTTCGAGAACTACCCGGTGTCCGAGGCGCTGCAACAGGGGGCGCCCGGTGGCCTGCGCTTTGGCGATGTGGCCGTGCAGGAGCAGACCAACTACCCGCTGACCCTGGTGGTGGAGCTGGGTGCGACCTTGTCGATGCAGTACAGCCACGACCGTACGCAGTGGGGCGACGCAACCATCGGCCGCCTGGCGGGCTACTTTGCCAACCTGCTGCAGGCACTGGTGGAAAACGCGGACGCAGTGGTCGGTGCACTGCCGATGCTCGGTCAGCCAGAACAGCAACAAATGCTCGAAGGCTGGAACGACACCCAGGCAGCCTACCCGGACGCGCGCAGCCTTCATCAGCTGATCGAAGCCCAGGTGTTCGCCACTCCGGATGCCCCGGCCCTGGTATTCGGCGAGCACACGCTGACGTACGCCCAGCTCAACCGCCGGGCCAACCAGCTGGCGCACAAGCTGCGCGAGCAGGGCGTGGGCCCGGATGTGCTGGTGGGCATCGCCATGGAACGCAGCCTGGAGATGGTCATCGGCCTGCTGGGCATCGTCAAAGCCGGCGGGGCCTACGTGCCGCTCGATCCGGAATACCCGCAGGATCGCCTGAGCTACATGTTCGAGGACAGCCGCATCGCCTTGCTGCTGACCCAGTCGCACCTGCGCGAAACCTTGCCGATTCCCGCCGGCCTGCGCAGCCTGGACCTGGATAGCGAAAACCTCGAAGGTTACAGCGACGCCAACCTGAACATCGATGTGGCGCCGCTGAACCTCGCCTATGTGATCTACACCTCCGGCTCCACCGGCCGCCCGAAAGGCGCCGGCAACAGCCACCAGGCCCTGGTCAACCGGCTGTGGTGGATGCAGAAGGCCTACGGCCTGGACGCCAGCGACAGCGTGCTGCAGAAAACCCCGTTCAGCTTCGACGTGTCGGTGTGGGAGTTCTTCTGGCCATTGATGACCGGCGCCCGCCTGGTCGTGGCCCAGCCGGGTGCCCACCGCGACCCGCAGCTGTTGGTCGACACCATCAACCAGCACGGCATCAGCACGCTGCACTTTGTGCCGTCGATGCTGCAGGCGTTCATGACCCATGAGGCAGTGGAAAGCTGCGTCAGCCTCAAACGCGTGGTGTGCAGCGGTGAAGCACTGCCGGCCGAGCTGGCCCGTCAGACACTGCAACGCCTGCCCGCAGCCGGCCTGTACAACCTGTACGGCCCGACCGAAGCGGCCATCGACGTCACCCACTGGACCTGCCAGGCGGACGAAAGCATTAGCGTGCCGATCGGCAAGCCGATCGACAACCTGAAAACCCATATCCTCGAAGGCAGCCTGCAGCCAGCCGTGCGCGGCAGTGCCGGCGAGCTGTACCTGGGCGGCGTTGGTCTTGCCCGTGGCTACCACCAGCGCCCGGCGCT
>NZ_JABMCW010000358.1:0-5205 GCF_013179705.1 Pseudomonas sp. CM25
CCACATTCATCAGCAGTTCGGCCCCCCCCCTGCGGGCAAGCTCCCTGGCCGTGTCCACCATATCAGCAGACACGTAGGGCTCCACCGGCTCTCCAGGGCGCTGCAGATTGGCGTTTGCCCAATGCAGCAACTCTGCCCGGTTGGCGCGCCGGCATGCCGCGAGGATGACCGGGTCCTCCAGCAGTTTGGCATCTTCCGCTGAAGAGAAAAGCGCCTGATTGAGGCGCTCGACCCACTCCGAGGGCAGCGCCTGAGCGAGTTCGGCGCCTTTGCGCATGAGCGCGCGAACGGCTTCCGAGGGGCGTGGCCAGGGCGATGGTGTGCTGGTCATGGGCAGGGCAAATCACTCAAAATCGTCTGGTAAATGGTGCTGTTCAGGCATTACCCCTCGGCGTGAAAACAATACAGGCACGCCTTCGGCGTTGAACAACGCCGCCGTCAGTGAGAGGCCATCAGCGCTCTGCGTTTCCTGGAAACTGTGCCCGCCATCGTTGCTCTTGACGCTCAGCCCATCCAGCCCGACCGCCAGCACACCAGAGCCGGCTACCGCGACGCAAGTGACAGAGCCCTTGCTTTGCGTTGGCACTCGGCGAAAGCCCTTGCCGTCCGCTGAACCCAGCAACAGGGTACCGCGCTGGCCACCCAGCAGCAGACGTCCATCGGCCATTACCGCGCCTGACCACAGTGTGCCTTCGTAGCCAGTATCCAGGTAACGCCAGTTTGTCCCCTCGTCCTCGGAGTACAGTACCTGCCCATGCTCGGCCGGGGCGTACAGCGTGCCGCGACTGTCGGCAAAAAGCCCCATCAGGTTGAGGTCGGCCCGCTTGGCCCCAGGGGGGGCCTGCACCGGCTGCTCGGCCCACGTCTGGCCTCCATCCATGGTGGTCAGCACCAACGACCAGAGGCCTACCGCCACACCCTGCCGGGCATTGAAGAAGTGCACCGCGAACAGTGGCCGGTCTTCTTCGGTGGCCAGGCGCTGGACCTGCCAGGACTCCCCACCATCGGTGGTGGCCAGGATCGCGCCCCAGTGGCCAACCGCCCAACCACGTTTGGCATCCACGAAAGACACGCCCGTCAACGGTGTGGACAGCGGTACCGACCTTGCCTGGCGCCACTGCATGCCGTGATCGTCGGACAACAGCACGACACCGTGGTCGCCAACGGCCACCATGCGCCCTCCCGCCAAGCCGGCGGCCAGCATGGTGGCCTGCGTGGCATTGCTCACCTGTATGGCCGGCACGGCCTGCAACGGCGCGGCCTGAAGCGACATCAGCGGCAATGCGGCTGCGAGCAAGGCCGCGGTTAATGAAACCCTGAACTTCATGCTTCTCTCCTCAGTGCACCAGCGCACCGATCATGCGCACAGGGCGCTTACGTGGGAATACCCGTTCCAGCCAGACGGCGAAGGCCGGCAGCACGGTCATGGCCATGACCATGTTGACGATGAACATGAAGGCCAGCAGCTTGCCCATGTCGGCCTGAAACTTGAGGTCCGAGAACGCCCAGGTGGCCACGCCCACGGCCAGGGTGATGGCGGTGAAGATCGTGGCGACGCCCACCTCGAGCAAGGCGTGCTCGACCGCCTTGGTAATCGGCTGGCCGTGGGCCAGGTGCAATTGCAGGCGGTTGTAGATGTAGAAGGCGTAGTCGACACCAATGCCCACGGCCAACACCATCACCGGCAAGGTGGCAATGGTCAGGCCGATCTGCAGCTCTTTCATGAACCAATAGCCAATGAAGGTGCCGATGGTCAGCGGCAGGCAGCACACCAGCACCGCCCGCAGGTCGCGGTAGACGGCGAACACCAGCAGCGCGATCGCGGCATAGACGTAGAGCAGCATGGGGGTTTCGCTCTTCTCCACTTCCTCGTTGATGGCGGCCAGGACACCGGCGTTGCCCGAGGCGAGGCGGATCGACAGGCCGGGCTGCGGATACTCGCTGCGGAACGCCTTGGCGGCCTCCACCACCCGGTTGATGGTCGTGGCCTTGTGGTCGGCCAGATACAGGTGCACGGCGGACATGCTGCAGTCGGTGCGCACCAGCCCGGGCGTACGCGCCACCTCGGTGGCCAGCGCGGCGTAGTTCATAGGGTCGATGGGCACCGCGGCCATCTTGGGATTACCCTCGTTGTACCCTTCGTTGAACTGACGCATGTTGCTGGAGAACGAAGCCACCGACAGCACTCCGGGCACACCCTGCATGGCCCAGACGAAACGATCCTGGTATTGACCCGCCGCGACATCCTCGCAGGCCGCCGCCCCGCCTTCACCAGAGGCCCCCTGGCCGGCTTCGAAAACCACGCTGAGCCAGTCCAGGCCAATGTCGTAGCTAGTGGCGATGGAGACGGCATCGCGATTGAAGCGCGAGTCCTCACGCAACTCCGGGGCCCCCGCCTGCAACGAGCCGACGACCCGGTCGTGGCTTTGCCAGATCGCCACCAGAAAGATCGCCAGGGCCACGCCAAGCACCCACTGTGCGTTACGCCACTCGGCGAGCCGGGACAGGCCTCGCAGCCAGCGGGTACGGCGCTGCCGGGAAACTTCCTGGGTAGCCGCATAGCGGTCATCGACCCGCAGCATGGAAGCCAGCAAAGGCAGCATCAGCAGGTTGGTAATGATTTTGTACGCCACGCCCAGCGAGGCCGTGATGGCCAGCTCCCGCACCATCGGGATAGGAATCAGCAGCAGCGTCACGAACGACACCAGTGCAGTCACCAGGGCCAGCGTTCCCGGGATCAGCAAACCGGTGAAGCTCGAACGCGCCGCCGCTTCTGCGCTCTTGCCAACCGCTATCTCGCGTACGATGAAGTTGATCTGCTGCACCCCATGGGACACCCCGATGGCGAACACCAGAAAAGGTACCAGCACCGCCAGCGGATCAAGGCCGAAGCCCAGCAAGCGCAGGCTGCCGAACTGCCAGACCAGCGAGGCCAGTGAACACACCAGCGCCAGCAGCGTGAAGCGCAGCGAGTGGCAATACCAATAAACCGCAGCGGCGGTCAGCAACAGTGCCAGCAGGCAGAACTCCAGCACGGCTGAAGCGCCATCGGCAATGTCGCCGATCTGCTTGGCGAAGCCGATGATCTGGATTTCGAAGTCGCCGTCCTCGAACTGCTGACGAATCGCTTGCTCCAGCCGATGATTGAACGCGACATAATCAAGGTGGGTGCCATCAGCCTCATACTCATTGAGCTCCGCCGTGATCATCGCACTGCGCTGGTCACGGGACACCAGCGTGCCAATAAAGCCCCCTTGCGAGGTGGAGCTGGCGATCGCCCCGATGACCTGGTCGTTCAAGTGCTCGGGAGAAACCGTTCCCGGCACCAACGGATCGGCGCGAAAACCTTCTTCGGTGATCTCGTTGACGAAGGCATTGGGCGTCCACAACGAACGCACACTGCTGCGGGAAACCCCTGGCAGGAAGCTCACCGCCTGGGTCACGTCATACAGCCGCTTCAGGCCTGGGGCGCTCCAGATATCACCTGTGCGCGACCTCACCACGAGGGTCAGCCGGTTGGCGCCCATCAGGTCATTGCGGTACGTCTGGAATGTGTCGATGTATTCATGGCCGACCGGCAGCTGCTTTTCGAAGCCGGCATCCATGCGCAGCTGCACAGCGAACCACGCCATGACCAGGGTGAACACGGCCAGGCTCGCCAGCACCAGCCGACGATGCCCGAACAGGACACGCTCGACGCGCGGCAGCACGCCTCGCGCCTGGATTTCAGTGAGTTTCACGGAACCGTTCACGGCAGGCCTCACAAGGTGCGGGAGATCGCGACGCCGACATAATCGCGGTCACGGTACAGCTGGTCGTAAGGGGTATCGCCGCCCATGAACTTGGCGTAGTTGAGGGAAATCTGCCAACTGGCCGGGTTGCGCACGAAGTTCAGGTACAGGTTCATGCTGCTCGCATCTTCGGTGAAGGTGGCAGTGAGGTTCGGCGTGCGCCCGCCTAGCGACCGCGCGTAGAAGATGCCCGGGGTGACCTGCCAGCCCGGCAACAATGTGCCGTCGTAGGTCATGCTGAAATCCAGGTTGATACCCGATGAGGTCTTGTCGCCTCGCGGCTTCGGCGCGGTTGCAGGGTCCAGCTGCCAGGTATTGAGCCCCGCAGCCAATGGCTCGCCATTCACTTCGTCATGCAGCCCCGGGTACCTGATGACCACCAGCTCGGTCACCAAGGTGCCCGAGCTGGCCCCGCTGAAATCGAGCAGCGTGGGGGAGTTGGAAGGTGTGAAGCTGTACAGGCCGGTCAGGTGCCACTGGAATTTCTTTTCGTCCTTCCAGCACTTGCCGTCATTGCTCGCACACAGGTCGACGACCGGGTTGAGCATGACCGAATCCTTCGGCCGGTACGAAAGCTCCGTCCCCACCGCCCAGTCGCCGATCGGCATGTTGGCGCTGATGCCGTACATCATCCGGTCTTCCTGGTAGCGCCAAGTCGGTACCGCCGCGAAGGTGTCCGGGTCAAGAATATCCACGCGCAAAGACGGCAACTTGTCGTGATAGCGCATCACATAGAAGCCATAGTTAACGTCGCTGTCCTCGGGTTGCCAACGCAGCGAAAGCCCCCACTGGCCGCTGTCCTTGGCCTTTTTCTCAGAGTACCCGTAGTCTCCCCTGCCCTCGCCGAGGGCGTTGGTGGTGGACCAGTAGCTGCCCACTGGCGGCAGCTCGCTCTTGTTCCAGCGGAACTGGTAGTAGGCCTCGACATTGACCCCAGCACCCAGGCCCGAGGCAACACTGAGCATCGGTGCCGGCAACACGGCCTCCTTGAGCTGCACGCCGGGGCGCGCCAAGGCCTGATAGTCGTAGGCATTGGTGTTGTTGATACCGCCCGCCACGAACAGGCTCTCGCCCCAGTTGATCACCTGATTGCCCAAGCGCGCCCGTACCCGCTGCCCGCCCACGTCGAAGCTTTTGCTCACCCAGAGGTCCAGCAGACGTGCCTTGAAAGCGAGGTCGTCACGGGCGTTGTCGCTGAGCCCGTTGCTGCCGACACTCTCAGGGGTGTTGAACGACAGCGTGCCGGTGGTATCGGTGGCGGCGAAGTCGCGGATCCAGGTGCCACGCGCCATGAAGGTGACGTCCTCGGGCATCTTCAGCAACAGCTCGTGGGTGCCCTTGAGGTAGTTGGTGAACATATCGCCGCGGTCGTAGTTCAGGTCGCCCTGATCCGCCACGCCCGAGCTCTGCGCCA
>NZ_JABMCW010000359.1:0-5183 GCF_013179705.1 Pseudomonas sp. CM25
GCCTGCACCAGCGCCACGCCCTGGCGCGCAAGGCCGCGAGCCGGCGCAGCCACTGGCCTGATCGCGAAGCGGCGCTCGCTTCACTGCAAGGCCGTGGCATCTTCAAGGGCTGGGCGGATGCGGCGCTGCAGGCCTATGTCGAACATGCCATCGGTGATTGCGGCGAAGCGGTGGTCCTCAAATGCCGGCCCAGCCGTGAGGTGGAAATATTCAGCTCGTTCCCCAGGCGCATGTGGGCAAGCCTTGCTGCGATCAGCACCCCTACGCAGGTGTTGTATGGCGAGCACACCTATCCCTTCGTGCCACACTCGGTAAGTCGGCTGGCGGCGCTCAACCCGAATGTGACTGCGCAACAGGTAGCGGGCGGGCATTGTTTCATGCAGGAGGACCCTGGCAAGGCAGCTGATCAGGTGCTCGATTTCTTGCAGGGCTGATTGTTCCATCCATGGAACGATGCATGCCAAAACGGCTGACTACCGCCCGATTGACATCATTGATAAGGTTATCCCAGCCAAGAGAGGAGCCTTCTCATGAAAAAGATTCTGGGTATCCACCGCAACCCGCACGCTCATTGGGTGGGGGATGGTTTTCCGGTGCGCAGCCTGTTCACCTACGACAACCTGGCCAGCCAGATCAGCCCGTTCCTGCTGCTTGACTATGCCGGCCCCCATGATTTCACCCCGACTGCTGCACGACGGGGTGTCGGCCAGCACCCGCACCGCGGCTTTGAGACTGTGACCATCGTCTATCAGGGCGAGCTGGAGCACCGTGACTCCACCGGCGCTGGCGGTCTGATCGGCCCTGGGGACGTGCAGTGGATGACCGCCGCCAATGGCATCATCCATGAAGAGTTCCACTCCCCAGCCTTCGCCCGCAGCGGCGGCACGCTGGAAATGGTACAGCTGTGGGTCAACCTGCCGGCGCGGGACAAGCGGGCAGCGGCCGGGTATCAGACGCTGCTGGCCAACGACATCCCGGTGGTTGCACTGGACGGCGAGGGCGGTAGCTTGCGGGTCATTGCCGGTAACTACCTTGGGCACCAAGGCCCGGCGCGGACTTTTACCGCAATGGATGTGTGGGACCTGCGCCTGACTGCTGGTGCAGCCTTGCAGCTGCCGGTGGCCGCAGGGCGCAACGCGGCGTTGGTGGTGTTGCGCGGGACCGTGCGGGTCAACGGCGAGCGCGAGGCCGGCCCCTCCAGCCTGGTGCTGCTTGACCCGGCTGGCGAGGACATTACCCTCGAGGCGCCGGAAGGTGCCAGTGTGCTGCTGCTCAGCGGGGAACCGATCGATGAGCCAATCGTCGGCTACGGCCCGTTCGTGATGAACAGCCAGGCCGAGATTGCCGAGTCGTTCGACGATTTCCATGCCGGAAGGTTTGGGCAAATGCAGGATGCGCGGGACGGCGCTGCGCATTGATCATGGCGGATTGAATCGCCCGTACCGGCGACAAGGCCGGTACAGGCTACCGGTTTGCTGGCATGATGCAGCCATGCCCAAGCTCACCCGCCTGCACGCCGTGCGCCGATCACTTCCTACCCCACACCACCACATACTGTGGCTGCGCTACCGTGCCCCCTACCACTGGGCTTCGACCGTGGCATTCCTCGCCGCCCGCTGTATCCCTGGCATCGAAACCTGCCTCGACGGCACCTACAGCCGCTCGTTGGTGATTGCCGGTCAACACGCGGTGATGCACGCCACCCCTTTACCTGACCAACGCCTGCAGGTTCGCCTTGAAGGGGTGCCCTGCGCTGCGCTACCCGGCCTGATCGCCAGGCTTCGCCGGGTATTCAACCTTGACGCCGACCCTGTGCGCATCGCTGCCGAGCTATCTCGTGACCCACTGATGGCCCGGCTGCTGCAACAGCGTCCAGGCCTGCGTGTACCGCAAGGCTGGGACGCTTGCGAGCAGGCGATGCGCACGGTACTCGGGCAGCAGATCAGCGTCGCCGGCGCCATGACCCTGGCCGGCCGGCTGGTGCAACGCCACGGTGTCCCGCTGCGTCTCTCGGCGCCGGGGTTGAGCCACGTTTTCCCTGCTTTGTCAGTGCTGGCGGCTGCCCGGTTCGAGAACCTGGGCATGCCCAAGGCAAGGGCCGCCACCCTGGGCACGCTGGCCAATGCCTTGCTCGCCGAACCGGGCCTGTTGCGCACAGGGCAAGTGCTGGATGTGGTGCTGGGTAACCTCTGCAAACTCAAAGGCATCGGCCCATGGAGTGCGCAGTACCTTGCCCTGCGCCAGGCCGGCGCTGCCGACGCGATGCCGCTGGGCGATGTGGCCCTGGTCAAGGCGTTGCGCTTGCTGGAGGGGGCTGATGCGCAATTGGCTGATCGGGCATTGGCATGGCGACCTTGGCGAGCCTATGCAGCCCAGCATCTGTGGGCGTCGTTGGCCACAGGCGAGACCGCTCGTCGTTAAGTGCGCGATTGCGATCGAACACCCCCAGTGTCTGCGGATCTTCCACTAAGGTGCTAGATGATTCCCCCGAAAGATCATTGCCCCGGCGCATGGACGCCTGCCCGGGCATGCGCAATATCAATTGGCGCCCTGCCTGACAAAGGTGTACTCAAACACAACAGGCCATCCCACAGAGAGGGTCGTACCATGTCGTTGATTGGAGTTTCGATGCTAGAGATGCGGCAAATGATCGAGCAGGCCTGCCTGCCCGACCGTTGTGAAGTCAGTTGCCCGGATGGCGCCAACCTGACTATCCGCCTGGGTCAGGGCCAGAGTCTCGAAGCAGGCGTGACCCTGAGCGGGGTCCCGCTGCACAACCTGAACAGTTGCCGGGACCTGGTCACGCTGGTGGCGCAGCTCCACGCGTTACGCGCGAGCCACCCGGTCCCCCTCAAGGCCATTGCCTGAGGGAGCCTGTGCCCCGGCCAGTCCAGGCTGGCCGGGGACATCTGGCCCCGCCTCAGACTGAACCTATAGCAACTCCAGCAGCAGGTTCATGCCGCCGTCTCCGCATTTACCCTTGTCGCGCACCACTCCCCGATAGCTGCGCCCGTCCCAGACGAAAGCCACGCTGTGCGCCCGCTCGACCTTGTCGGGCAGCGGCGGGCAGATATGCAGGCGCAACCCCGGCCGCCCTTTGAGGGTCAGGTCGGCCATCTGGCATTCGCACTCCACGCTCTGGGCCACAGGGCCAAACAGGGTGTCGCGCACGTAATCGAGTTGCAGCGAGGCGTTGGGCGAACGGCCGGGCATTTTCATGGGCGCGGCACTCCGTATTGAAGGTGTGAAGGGTAAGGCGGGTTAGGCATGGCAAGCTCCAGGCAAAGCTAAGGCGCGACAAGGTATTTGAAGCCTGCCTGGCGAAGATGTTCAACGTGTTTCAGCCACGGGTGCTGAACGGTGGGTTGCCTGCCAGCTTCAGCCACCGGCCTTGCGCAACGTCAGGTTGATACGCCGTTCACCCAGACGCGGGTGCACGCCGGGCTTGATCGGCAGCACGCCATGGAACCGCAAACGGTCTTCGCCACCCCAGACCAGCACATCGCCGTGGTTCAGCGGGATGCGCCGGGTCTTGTCGGCACGCTGCAGGCCACCAAACAGGAACACCGCCGGCAAGCCCAGCGATACCGACACGATGGGCTGGGCGAAGTCCTGCTCGTCGCGATCCTGGTGCAGGCTCAGGCGGGTGCCGGGCAGGTAGTGGTTGACCAGGCAGGCATCGGGCACAAAACCGTCAAAGCCGGCCATGGCTGCGGCGCGGGTTGCGAGGTTCAGCAGCAGCGCAGGCAGCGCGGGCCAAGGCTCGCCGCTGAGCGGGTCGCAACGGCTGTAGCGGTAACCGTGTTCATCACTCACCCAACCCAGCGCACCACAGTTGGTCAGGCCCACCGCCATGCGCAGGCCCCCGGGGGTGGTCATGTGCCGGAACGGCGCGGCACGCAGCACCGGGCGCAGGGCGTCGAGCAGTGGCTCCATTTCGGCCAGGGCAAAGCCGGGTAGCAGCACGGTGTGGCTGGCCAGGCGTTGCGGCTGGGGGCCGAACAGATCGAGGTCGGACTGGATCATGGGGGAGGGTCAGGTCAGGTTTTGACCATTGTAATGTGCTTGGCAGGTCTGGCCTACTCGCGGGTGAACCCGCTCCCGCAGGTTCTGCACAGGCCTGAGGCAGTGGAGACCTATGGCAGCGGGCTCACCCGCGAACAGGCCGCGTAAAAAAACAAACAGGGCAGGAAAAAAAGGAACCGCGGCACCAGGGAGAGAAGCACCGCGGTTCAAGGGGGAGCCGTCTACTTCTGGGTCACAGTAGCCATGTTGGCGCTGCCCAGCTGGCTGATGGTGGCGGTTTGAGCCATACCGCTCTGGTCGACGAACGCCTTGTTGCCCTGGCCCCCTTGGGTCACGTAGGCGACGTTGATGCTGTCAGCCTGTTTGATGGTGGCTTCGTTGCCACTGCCATACAGCTGGTTGGTGTAGCTCTGGTTGCTGTAGCCGGACTGGTCCAGGGTGATGCTGTTGCCAGTGCCCTGGCTGTTGCCGTAGGCATAGTTGTCGGTACCACGCTGGTCGGCAATCAGGATGTTGTCGGTGCCGTTCTGCTCGAAGTACAACTCGTTGTTGCTGTCGGCCTGCTTGGTCTGCATCTGGTTGCCGGTGCCTTTCTGGTTCAGCGTGGCCACGTGGTTTTCACCATTCTGGGTCAGGTTGACGCCGTTGCCGGTACCGTTCTGGTTGATGGTGGCGGTCTGGTTGGCGCCGAACTGGCCGCCCATCTTGGCGCCTTTCCAGTTGCTGGCGGTGATGGTGTTGCCGTTGCCCTTGGTGTTGATGGTAAGGCTGAGGTTTTCGCCGTTCTGGTAGGTGTAGTGCAGGTTGTTGTTACCGGTCTGGGTAATGGTAGTGTTCGAATTGTTGGTTTCGAACTGATCCGACCAGCTGGCGTTGGCACGGCCCTGCTGTGACAGGCTGACCTTGTTGTCAGCGCCGAAGCTCTGGTCGATATAGGCTTCGTTGAGCTGCCCGGTCTGGGTGACGGCGGCTTGGCTGCCGATCTGTGTGTCCTGCCACACTTCCGCCGAGTTGCCGGTGCCGTACTGACCAATGCCGATGGTGCCGCCAGTACCGTCGCGCTGGTCGCCATAGGCCCAGTTTTCGCGGCCGTCCTGGTAGATCTGGACATCGCCATCGATGTGGTTCAGGTGCTCGGCGGCGGCGTAGTTGTCCTG
>NZ_JABMCW010000036.1:0-28076 GCF_013179705.1 Pseudomonas sp. CM25
GCACCCGGATCCGCACCCCGAGCTACCCGCACCTGCAGCAGATCCCTTCGGTGATCAAAGGCAGCATGGTCGCCGACCTCATTGCGTACCTGGGCAGTATCGACTTCGTTATGGCTGACGTGGACCGCTAAGCATGAACAGCACGCTTATCCAAACCGACCGTTTCGCCCTGAGCGAAACCGAGCGCTCGGCCATCGAGCACGAAATGCACCACTACGAGGACCCGCGCGCGGCGTCCATCGAAGCCCTGAAGATCGTCCAGAAGGAACGTGGCTGGGTGCCGGACGGGGCCATCCACGCCATCGGCGAGGTGCTGGGCATCCCGGCCAGCGACGTCGAGGGTGTGGCCACCTTCTACAGCCAGATATTCCGCCAGCCGGTCGGCCGCCACATCATCCGTGTCTGCGACAGCATGGTCTGCTACATCGGCGGCCACGAGTCGGTGGTCAGCCAGATCCAGAGCGAACTGGGCATCGGCCTCGGCCAGACCACCGCCGACGGCCGCTTCACCCTGCTGCCAGTGTGCTGCCTGGGCAACTGCGACAAGGCCCCGGCGCTGATGATCGACGACGACACCTTTGGCGACGTGCAGCCTGCTGGCGTTACCAAACTGCTGGAGGGTTACGTATGACCATCACTTCCTTCGGCCCGGCCAACCGCATTGCGCGTTCGGCCGAAACCCACCCGCTGACCTGGCGCCTGCGTGACGACGGCGAGCCGGTATGGCTGGCCGAGTACCAGGCCAAGAACGGCTACGCTGCCGCGCGCAAGGCACTGGGCGAGATGTCGCAGGACGACATCGTGCAGACCGTCAAGGACTCCGGCCTCAAGGGCCGCGGCGGCGCGGGCTTCCCCACGGGCGTTAAGTGGGGCCTGATGCCCAAAGACGAATCCATGAACATCCGCTACCTGCTGTGCAACGCGGACGAAATGGAACCCAACACCTGGAAGGACCGCATGCTGATGGAGCAACAGCCCCATCTGCTGGTCGAGGGCATGCTGATCAGCGCCCGCGCCCTGAAGGCCTACCGCGGCTACATCTTCCTGCGTGGCGAATACACCACCGCGGCAAAAAACCTCAACCGCGCCATCGATGAAGCCAAGGCCGCCGGCCTGCTGGGCAAGAACATCCTGGGCAGTGGTTTCGATTTCGAGCTGTTCGTGCACACCGGTGCCGGCCGCTACATCTGCGGTGAAGAAACCGCGCTGATCAACTCGCTGGAAGGCCGCCGCGCCAACCCGCGCTCCAAGCCGCCCTTCCCTGCCGCCGTCGGCGTATGGGGCAAGCCGACGTGCGTGAACAACGTCGAAACCCTGTGCAACGTGCCTGCCATCGTCGCCAACGGCAACGACTGGTACAAGTCGCTGGCCCGTGAAGGCAGCGAAGACCACGGCACCAAGCTGATGGGCTTCTCGGGCAAGGTGAAGAACCCGGGCCTGTGGGAACTGCCATTCGGCGTTACCGCCCGCGAGCTGTTCGAGGACTATGCCGGCGGCATGCGCGACGGCTTCAAGCTCAAGTGCTGGCAGCCAGGCGGCGCCGGTACCGGTTTCCTGCTGCCCGAGCACCTCGACGCGCAAATGTATGCCGGCGGCATCGCCAAGGTGGGCACCCGCATGGGTACCGGCCTGGCCATGGCGGTGGACGACAGCGTCAACATGGTTTCGCTGCTGCGCAACATGGAAGAGTTCTTTGCCCGCGAGTCGTGCGGCTGGTGCACCCCATGCCGTGACGGCCTGCCGTGGAGCGTGAAGATGCTGCGCGCACTGGAAAATGGCCAGGGCCGCGCCGAAGACATCGAGACGCTGCTGGGGCTGGTCAACTTCCTCGGCCCTGGCCGTACCTTCTGTGCTCACGCACCGGGTGCCGTCGAGCCGCTGGGCAGTGCCATCAAATACTTCCGCTCGGAGTTCGAGGCCGGCGTGGCGCCTGAAAGCGCTACCAGCCTGCGCCCGAACCTGGCGAAGCCGATTGTGGTCGGCGCGTAACAATACAGACGCGGGTGGTCCGTGCCACCCGCCAGCCTGCAGGCCGGCCCGCATCGAGCGAGGCGTGCCGCAGGCGCACAGATTTCCATTAGCCACGCCCGCTCACGCGGGCCAACGAAGAACTTTGAACAATGGCCACTATCCACGTAGACGGCAAAGCGCTCGAAGTCAACGGTGCAGACAACCTGTTACAGGCGTGTCTGTCGCTAGGCCTCGATATCCCTTATTTCTGCTGGCACCCGGCGCTTGGTAGCGTCGGCGCTTGCCGGCAGTGTGCGGTCAAGCAGTACACCGACGAAAACGACACCCGTGGTCGTATCGTCATGTCCTGCATGACCCCTGCCTCCGACGGCACCTGGATCTCCATCGAAGACGATGAGTCCAAGGCGTTTCGCGCCAGCGTCGTCGAATGGCTGATGACCAACCACCCGCACGACTGCCCGGTATGCGAGGAAGGCGGTCACTGCCACCTGCAGGACATGACGGTAATGACCGGCCACAACGAGCGCCGTTACCGTTTCACCAAGCGTACCCACCAGAACCAGGACCTCGGCCCGTTCATCGCCCATGAGATGAACCGCTGTATCGCCTGCTACCGCTGCGTGCGCTACTACAAGGACTACGCCGGTGGTACCGACCTGGGCGTCTACGGCGCCCACGACAACGTGTACTTCGGCCGCGTCGAAGACGGCGTGCTGGAAAGCGAGTTCTCCGGCAACCTGACCGAGGTCTGCCCGACCGGCGTGTTCACCGACAAGACCCACTCCGAGCGCTACAACCGCAAGTGGGACATGCAGTTCGCCCCAAGCATCTGCCACGGCTGCTCCAGCGGCTGCAACATCAGCCCGGGCGAGCGCTACGGCGAACTGCGCCGGATCGAGAACCGCTTCAACGGCTCGGTCAACCAGTACTTCCTGTGCGACCGTGGCCGCTTCGGTTACGGCTACGTCAACCGCACCGATCGCCCACGCCAGCCACGCCTGGCAGACGGCACCAAGCTGAGCCTGGACGCCGCTCTGGACAAGGCCGCCGACTTGCTGCGTGGCCGTACCATCGTCGGTATCGGCTCGCCACGCGCCAGCCTCGAAAGCAACTACGGCCTGCGTGAGCTGGTCGGCGCCGAGTATTTCTACTCGGGCATGGAAGCCGGCGAACTGGCCCGCGTGCGCCTGGCCCTGAACGTGCTGAACAACAGCCCGCTGCCGGTGCCGACCCTGCGCGACATCGAAGACCACGACGCCGTGTTCGTGCTTGGTGAAGACCTGACCCAGACCGCTGCCCGCGTCGCCCTGGCCGTGCGCCAAGCCACCAAAGGCAAGGCCGAGGCTATGGCCGAAGCAATGAAAGTGCAGCCATGGCTCGACGCCGCGGTGAAGAACATCGGCCAGCACGCGCTGTACCCGCTGTTCATCGCCTCGCTGGCTGAAACCAAGCTGGACGACGTCGCCGAAGAATGTGTGCACGCCGCCCCTGCCGACCTGGCGCGCATCGGTTTCGCGGTGGCCCACGCCATCGACCCGAGCGCACCAGCAGTAGCCGGCCTTGACGACGAAGCCAAGGCCCTGGCCCAGCGCATCGCCGACGCCCTGGTCGCAGCCAAGCGCCCACTGGTGGTTGCCGGTACCTCGCTGGCCGACCCGGCACTGATCGAAGCCGCCGCCAACATCGCCAAGGCCCTGAATCTGCGCGAGAAGAACGGCTCGCTGAGCCTGGTGGTACCTGAAGCCAACAGTATCGGCCTGGCCATGCTCGGTGGCGAGTCCGTCGATGCCGCGCTGGACGCAGTCATCAGCGGCAAGGCCGATGCCATCGTCGTGCTGGAAAACGACCTGTACGCCCGCCTGCCGGCGGCCAAGGTCGATGCAGCCCTGGCTGCGGCCAAGGTGGTGATCGTCGCCGACCACTCGAAAACCCCGACGGTCGACCGTGCCCACCTGGTGCTGCCAGCCGCCTCGTTCGCCGAAGGCGACGGTACCCTGGTCAGCCAGGAAGGCCGTGCCCAGCGCTTCTTCCAGGTGTTCGACCCGCAGTACCTGGACAGCAGCATCCTGGTCCACGAAGGCTGGCGCTGGATGCACGCCCTGCGTGCCACCCTGCTGAACAAGCCGGTCGACTGGACCCAGCTCGACCACGTCACCAGCGCCTGTGCCGAAGCCGCCCCGCAATTGGCCGGCATCGTCAACGCCGCGCCAAGCGCCGCGTTCCGCATCAAGGGCATGAAACTGGCGCGTGAGCCGCTGCGCTACTCCGGCCGTACCGCCATGCGTGCCAACATCAGTGTGCATGAGCCACGCACCCCGCAAGACAAGGACACCGCGTTCGCCTTCTCCATGGAAGGCTACTCGGGTTCGGCCGAACCGCGCCAGCAAGTGCCGTTCGCCTGGTCGCCGGGCTGGAACTCGCCGCAAGCCTGGAACAAGTTCCAGGACGAGGTCGGTGGTCACCTGCGTGCCGGTGACCCGGGCGTACGCCTGATCGAGTCGCAAGGCGACCGCCTGAACTGGTTCAACGCCATTCCGGGCGCGTTCAACCCGGCCCGTGGTACCTGGACTGCCGTGCCGTTCTTCCACCTGTTCGGCAGCGAAGAAAGCTCCTCGCGCGCCGCTCCGGTGCAACAGCGCATCCCGGCTGCCTACGTGGCCCTGGCCAAGTCCGAAGCCGATCGCCTGGGCGTCAACGAAGGTGCGCTGCTGAGCCTGACCGTGGCCGGTGTGGCCCTGCGCCTGCCGCTGCGCATCAATGAAGAGCTGGGCGCAGGCCTGGTCGCGTTGCCGAAAGGCCTGGCCGGTATCCCGCCTGCCATCTTCGGTGCATCCATCGAAGGCCTGCAGGAGGCAGCACAATGAGCTGGTTCACCCCCGAAGTGATCGATGTGATCATTCAGGTCGTCAAGGCCATTGTGGTGCTGCTGGCCGTAGTGGTCTGCGGCGCGCTGCTGAGCTTTGTCGAACGTCGCCTGCTGGGCTGGTGGCAGGACCGCTACGGTCCGAACCGTGTCGGCCCGTTCGGCATGTTCCAGATCGCTGCCGACATGCTGAAGATGTTCTTCAAGGAGGACTGGAACCCGCCCTTCGTCGACCGCATGATCTTCACCCTGGCCCCGGTCGTGGCCATGAGCGCGCTGCTGATCGGCTTCTCGATCATCCCGATCACACCGGGCTGGGGCGTCGCCGACCTGAACATCGGCCTGCTGTTCTTCTTCGCCATGGCCGGGCTTTCTGTTTATGCAGTGCTCTTTGCCGGCTGGTCGTCGAACAACAAGTACGCCCTGCTGGGCAGCTTGCGTGCTTCGGCACAGACCGTGTCGTACGAGGTGTTCCTGGGCCTGGCGCTGATGGGCGTGGTGGTGCAGGTGGGTTCGTTCAACATGCGCGACATCGTTGAATACCAGGCCCAGAACCTGTGGTTCATCATTCCGCAGTTCTTCGGCTTCTGCACCTTCTTCATCGCTGGCGTCGCCGTGACCCACCGTCACCCGTTCGACCAGCCGGAAGCGGAACAGGAACTGGCTGACGGCTACCACATCGAGTATGCCGGCATGAAATGGGGCATGTTCTTCGTCGGTGAGTACATCGGCATCATCCTCATCTCGGCGCTGCTGGTAACCCTGTTCTTCGGCGGCTGGCACGGCCCGTTCGGCATCCTGCCGCAACTGCCGTTCCTGTGGTTTGCCCTGAAGACCGCGTTCTTCATCATGCTGTTCATCCTGCTGCGCGCCTCGATCCCGCGCCCACGCTATGACCAGGTGATGGACTTCAGCTGGAAGTTCTGCCTGCCGCTGACCCTGATCAATTTGCTGGTGACCGCTGCGATCGTGCTCTACAACACGCCAGCCGTCGCGGCCCAGTGAGGATTTGACCCATGTTCAAGTATATCGGCGACATCGTTAAGGGCACCGGCACCCAGCTGCGCAGCCTGGCAATGGTGTTCTCCCACGGGTTCCGCAAGCGCGACACCCTGCAGTACCCCGAAGAACCCGTGTACCTGCCGCCGCGCTACCGCGGCCGCATCGTCCTCACTCGCGACCCCGACGGCGAGGAGCGCTGCGTGGCGTGCAACCTCTGCGCGGTGGCCTGCCCGGTTGGCTGCATCTCGCTGCAGAAGGCCGAGACCGACGACGGACGCTGGTACCCGGAGTTCTTCCGCATCAACTTCTCGCGCTGCATTTTCTGCGGCCTGTGCGAGGAGGCGTGCCCGACCACCGCGATCCAGCTGACTCCGGATTTCGAAATGGCCGAGTTCAAGCGTCAGGACCTGGTGTACGAGAAAGAAGATCTGCTGATCTCCGGCCCCGGCAAGAACCCTGACTACAACTTCTACCGTGTTGCGGGTATGGCGATCGCTGGCAAGCCGAAAGGCTCTGCACAGAACGAAGCCGAGCCGATCAACGTGAAGAGCTTGCTCCCATAAGGACAGAAAGATGGAATTCGCTTTCTACTTCGCATCCGGGATCGCCGTGGTCTCCACCCTTCGGGTGGTTACCGGCACCAACCCTGTGCACGCCCTGCTCTACCTGATCATTTCGCTGATTTCCGTGGCGATGATCTTCTTCTCCCTCGGTGCGCCGTTCGCGGGCGCCCTGGAAGTGATCGCCTACGCCGGCGCCATCATGGTGCTGTTCGTGTTCGTGGTGATGATGCTCAACCTGGGGCCGGCCTCGGTCGCCCAGGAACGCGGATGGCTCAAGCCCGGCATCTGGGCAGGGCCGGTCATTCTCGGCGCCCTGCTGCTGCTGGAGCTGCTGTACGTGCTGTTCGTCACCCCGAGTGGCGCCGGCATCAGCGGTACCACCGTGGGCCCGAAAGAAGTGGGCATCAGCCTGTTCGGCCCGTACCTGCTGGTGGTCGAACTGGCGTCGATGCTGCTGCTGGCCGCGGCTGTCACCGCCTTCCACCTGGGCCGAAACGAGGCGAAGGAGTAAATCATGGGTGCTATCCCTCTCGAGCATGGTCTGGCGGTCGCCGGCATCCTGTTCTGCTTAGGTCTGGTTGGCCTGATGGTCCGCCGCAACATCCTCTTCGTGCTCATGAGCCTGGAAGTCATGATGAACGCTTCTGCCCTGGCGTTCGTCGTCGCCGGTGCCCGTTGGGTGCAGCCCGACGGCCAGGTGATGTTCATTCTGGTGATCAGCCTGGCGGCCGCCGAGGCCAGTATCGGCCTGGCCATCCTGCTGCAGCTGTATCGCCGCTTCCACACTCTCGACATCGATGCTGCCAGTGAGATGCGCGGATGAACCTTATCTTCCTGACTTTCGTCTTCCCCCTGATCGGCTTCCTGCTGCTGTCGTTCTCGCGCGGGCGGTTCTCGGAGAACCTGTCCGCCCTGATCGGCGTCGGCTCGGTGGGCCTGTCGGCCGCCGTGGCCGCCTACGTCATCTGGCAGTTTAACGTCGCCCCGCCTGAAGGCGGCGCGTACAGCCAGCTGCTGTGGCAGTGGATGTCGGTGGATGGCTTTGCGCCAAACTTCACCCTGTACGTGGATGGCCTGTCGGTCACCATGCTCGGCGTGGTCACCGGCGTCGGCTTCCTGATCCACCTGTTCGCGTCCTGGTACATGCGTGGCGAAGCCGGCTACTCGCGCTTCTTCTCGTACACCAACCTGTTCATCGCCAGCATGCTGTTCCTGATCCTGGGCGATAACCTGCTGTTCATCTACTTTGGCTGGGAAGGCGTGGGCCTGTGCTCGTACCTGTTGATCGGCTTCTATTACAGCAACCGCAACAACGGTAACGCGGCACTCAAGGCGTTCATCGTCACCCGAATCGGCGACGTGTTCATGGCCATCGGCCTGTTCATCCTGTTCGCCCAGCTGGGTACCCTGAACGTGCAGGAACTGCTGGTGCTGGCACCGCAGAAGTTCCAGGCGGGCGACACCTGGATGGTGCTGGCAACCCTGATGCTGCTGGGTGGTGCGGTCGGTAAATCGGCCCAGCTGCCACTGCAGACCTGGCTTGCCGACGCAATGGCTGGCCCGACGCCGGTTTCGGCACTGATCCACGCTGCAACCATGGTGACCGCGGGCGTGTACCTGATCGCCCGTACCAACGGCCTGTTCCTGCTGGCGCCGGACATCCTGCACCTGGTTGGCGTGGTGGGTGGCGTGACGCTGGTACTGGCCGGCTTCGCCGCGCTGGTGCAAACCGACATCAAGCGTATCCTGGCCTACTCGACCATGAGCCAGATCGGCTACATGTTCCTGGCCCTGGGCGTTGGTGCCTGGGACGCGGCAATCTTCCACCTGATGACCCACGCCTTCTTCAAGGCCCTGCTGTTCCTTGCTTCCGGTGCGGTGATCGTTGCCTGCCACCACGAGCAGAACATCTTCAAGATGGGCGGCCTGTGGAAGAAACTGCCGCTGGCCTACGCCAGCTTCGTGGTCGGTGGTGCTGCCCTGGCGGCCCTGCCGATCGTGACCGTGGGCTTCTACTCCAAGGACGAGATCCTCTGGGAAGCCTTCGCCAGCGGCAATACCGGCCTGCTGTACGCCGGCCTGGTGGGCGCGTTCATGACCTCGCTGTACACCTTCCGCCTGATCTTCATCGCCTTCCACGGCGAAGCCAAGACCGAAGCCCACGCCGGCCACGGCATCAGCCACTGGCTGCCGCTGGGCGTGCTGATCGTGCTGTCGACCTTCGTCGGCGCCTGGATCACCCCGCCGCTGGCAGGTGTGCTGCCACAAAGCGCCGGCCACGCCGGTGGCGAAGCCAAGCACGCGCTGGAGATCACCTCGGGTGCCATCGCCATCGCCGGCATCCTGCTCTCGGCCCTGCTGTTCCTGGGCAAGCGCAGCTTCGTCAGCGCAGTGGCCAACAGCAGCATCGGCCGGGTCCTGTCGGCCTGGTGGTTCGCTGCCTGGGGCTTCGACTGGATCTACGACAAGCTGTTCGTCAAACCTTACCTGCTGATCTGCCACATCCTGCGCAAGGACCCGGTGGACCGCAGCATCGGCCTGATCCCTCGCATGGCTCGCGGCGGCAACGTTGCCATGAGCAAGACCGAGACCGGCCAGCTGCGCTGGTACACCGCCTCGATCGCCGTCGGCGCCGTACTGGTGCTGGGCGCTGTGGTAGTGGCTGCGGTATGACTATGAAGAACCTTGCGACTTTGCCAAAGGAAACCAACCCGTCATGATTTTGCCTTGGCTGATCCTGATTCCTTTCATCGGCGGCCTTCTGTGCTGGCTGGGTGAGCGCTTCGGCGCCACCCTGCCGCGCTGGATCGCACTGCTGACCATGTCTCTGCTGCTGGGTATCGGCCTGTGGCTGTGGGCCCACGGCGACTACACCCTGGCCCCGGCACCGGGCGCCGAACCGCACTGGGCACTCGAATACAAAGTCGAGTGGATCAAGCGCTTCGGCATCAGCATCCACCTGGCCCTCGACGGCCTGTCGCTGCTGATGATCCTGCTCACCGGCCTGCTCGGTGTGCTGTCGGTACTGTGCTCCTGGAAAGAAATCCAGCGCCACGTCGGCTTCTTCCACCTCAACCTGATGTGGATCCTGGGCGGCGTGGTCGGTGTGTTCCTGGCGCTGGACCTGTTCCTGTTCTTCTTCTTCTGGGAAATGATGCTGGTGCCGATGTACTTCCTCATCGCGCTCTGGGGTCACAGCTCGGCAGACGGCAAGAAGACCCGGATCTACGCGGCGACCAAGTTCTTCATCTTCACCCAGGCCAGCGGCCTGATCATGCTGGTGGCGATCCTTGGCCTGGTGCTGGTGAACTACAACACCACCGGGGTGCTCACCTTCAACTACAGCGACTTGCTCAAGGCCGAACTGCCGGCTGGCGTCGAGTACGTGCTGATGCTGGGCTTCTTCATCGCCTTTGCGGTGAAACTGCCGGTGGTGCCATTCCACTCCTGGCTGCCTGACGCTCACGCCCAGGCACCGACTGCAGGCTCCGTGGACCTGGCGGGCATCTTGCTGAAGACCGCAGCCTACGGCCTGCTGCGCTTCGCCCTGCCGCTGTTCCCGAATGCCTCGGCAGAGTTTGCGCCCATCGCCATGACCCTGGGCCTGATCGGTATCTTCTACGGTGCTTTCCTGGCCTTCGCGCAAACCGACATCAAGCGCCTGATCGCCTTCTCCAGCGTCTCGCACATGGGCTTCGTGCTGATCGGCATCTACTCCGGCAGCCAGCAGGCCCTGCAAGGCGCGGTGATCCAGATGCTGGCCCACGGCCTGTCGGCAGCCGCGCTGTTCATCCTGTCCGGCCAGTTGTACGAGCGCCTGCACACCCGTGACATGCGTCAGATGGGTGGCCTGTGGCACCGCATCGCGTACCTGCCGGCTATCAGCCTGTTCTTCGCCGCCGCATCGCTGGGCCTGCCAGGCACCGGCAACTTCGTTGGCGAGTTCCTGATCCTGATCGGCAGCTTCGCCCACGTGCCCTGGATCACCGTGATCGCCACCACCGGCCTGGTCTTCGGCTCGGTGTACTCGCTGATCATGATCCACCGCGCCTACTTCGGCCCAGCCAAGAGCGACACCGTGCTGGCCGGCATGGACGGCCGCGAGATGATCATGGTGCTGGGCCTGGCGGGGCTGCTGATTCTGCTGGGCGTGTATCCGCAGCCGTTCCTCGACACCTCTGCCGCCACCATGAGTGGTGTGCAGCAGTGGCTCGGTTCCGCTTTCACTCAACTCGCTTCGGCCCGGTAAGAGCGCTATGGAATTCACCACTCAACACTTCATCGCATTGGCGCCGATGCTGATCACCACCATCACCACCGTGGTGGTGATGCTGGCGATCGCCTGGAAGCGCAACCACTCGCAGACCTTCCTGCTGTCCACCGTGGGCCTCAACCTGGCCCTGCTGTCGATCTTGCCGGCGCTGAAAGTCGCGCCGCTGGCGGTCACCCCGCTGATCACCATCGACAAGTTCGCCTGCCTGTACATGGCGATCATCCTGGTGGCGACGCTGGCCTGCGTCACCCTTGCCCACGCCTACCTCGGCGAAGGCTCCAAAGGCTTCCCGGGCAACCGTGAAGAACTGTACCTGCTGCTGCTGATGTCGGCCCTCGGTGGCCTGGTGCTGGTCAGCGCCAACCACCTGGCCGGCCTGTTCATCGGCCTGGAGCTGCTGTCGGTACCGGTCTACGGCCTGGTGGCGTATGCCTTCTTCAACAAGCGATCACTGGAAGCCGGCATCAAGTACATGGTGCTGTCGGCTGCGGGCTCGGCCTTCCTGCTGTTCGGCATGGCGCTGCTGTACGCCGACGCCGGCAGCCTGAGCTTCGACCAGATCGGCAAGGCCCTGGCTACCACCAGCATGCCAAGCCTGGTGGCCCAGCTGGGCCTGGGCATGATGCTGGTCGGCCTGGCCTTCAAGCTGTCGCTGGTACCCTTCCACCTGTGGACCCCGGACGTGTACGAAGGCGCCCCGGCGCCGGTCGCCGCGTTCCTGGCCACCGCCAGCAAGGTCGCGGTATTTGCCGTGGTCGTGCGCCTGTTCATGCTCTCCCCTGCTGCCAGCAGCGGCGCGCTGAGCACCGTGCTGGCTGTGATCGCCGTGGCCTCGATCCTGATCGGCAACCTGCTGGCGCTGACCCAGAGCAACCTCAAGCGCCTGCTGGGTTACTCGTCCATCGCCCACTTCGGCTACCTGGTCATTGCCCTGGTCGCCAGCAAGGGCCTGGCACTGGAAGCCATGGGCGTATACCTGGTCACCTACGTGATCACCAGCCTGGGCGCCTTCGGTGTCATCACCCTGATGTCCTCGCCTTATGGCGGCCGTGACGCCGATGCACTGTACGAGTACCGCGGCCTGTTCTGGCGCCGCCCGTACCTGACCGCGGTACTGACCGTGATGATGCTGTCGCTGGCGGGTATCCCGCTGACCGCCGGCTTCATCGGCAAGTTCTACATCATCGCCACCGGCGTCGAGTCGCACCTGTGGTGGCTGGTCGGTGCCCTGGTGATCGGTAGCGCCATTGGCGTGTACTACTACCTGCGTGTCATGGTCACCTTGTACCTGGTCGAGCCGAACCTGCGTCGCCACGACGCCCCGCTGAAATGGGAACAGCGCACCGGCGGCGTCATGCTGCTGGCCATCGCCATTCTCGCCTTCGTGCTGGGTGTCTACCCGCAACCGCTGCTGGAAATGGTCCAGCAGGCAGGCCTGCAACTGATCGGCTGACCTGTCCGGCAAAAAAACAAAGACACCCCGCACCTGCGGGGTGTTTTTTTATCTGCGCGGTTTTTATCTGCACGTGCGTCTATCTACATCCAATAGCCGCCTCACTCCTCCGCGTAGCCGGGGGCTGCCGCAGGCAGCGCGGCCTTGCGCAGATCACCATAGGCCGAAGGCAGGTAAACTTCGGGGTTGGGCATGCCACTTGGCGAAAGTTCATGGGTCATTTCGAACTCGGCGCGTACCGACCAGCCACATGCCTCGGTGGTGCATTGCAGATAGGCGATTCGCAGGAAAATGTGGCGGCCTTCACTTGTGCGTATGCGCATGCGGCTGTGGCAATGCGGGCAAACCAGTTTGTAAGTACTCACGGCAAGTACCTGCAGGCACTGTTCAGGCCACTATTCTGTGAGAATGATCGTTCAACTGTGTCAGTATTACCTGCAAAGGCTGACCTATTCTTCGGTTGGGTGTTGCTCATTGCAAAGTGCTCCTTGATACGCAGGGATGTATTCGTAACGAGTAGTTTAAGCCCATGAAATATCATTAAACCAGTCATGGATATCTGTTATGAGTACTCACGTACTTGCAGCTGTGCTCACCCGCCTCAAGCTGCTGACCGGCGCGCAGTCCGATGCCGAACTTTCCCGCAAGCTGTCGATCAGCCCGCAGACGCTGAGCAGTTGGAAAGTCCGCGACAGCGTGCCGTACTCCCTGTGCGTAGATATCGCCAGGCAGCATGCGTGTTCCCTTGACTGGTTGCTGCTAGGTGAAATGGCCCCCGGCCCAGGGCTCCAAGGTGATGGTGACTGGGAACGCGAGATGCTCGAACGGCTGAGGGCATTGTCGCCAGGTGATCGCCAGGCCACCCTGCTGTTCATCAAGGACAGGCAGCGCATCCAGCAGCTGGAGCAACGGATAAGCGAGCTGACCCTCCACTTGCCCACTATCGGCGGTGGCTAACCTCGACGCCGCCAGCGCTGAATGATTTCCCGCAGGTCCAGCGTGTCGAGCCAGACCATGACCTTGAGACTGATGGGAATCACCACCACGGCGGCAACGAATGCCGACATGCCCCGGGTCAGCAAGGGCGCCAATGATGACACCAGCGGTTCGAACAGGTAGCCCACCCCCACGGTCACGAACACCAGCAGCAGTTTCTTGCCAAGCGTCAGGCGCCTGGCCTTGTTGGTGATCAACCGGTCGCGCGCCGCGCCCACCAGCAGTGCCCCCAGCAGGGCGGCAAACAGTACACTGCCGTCCACCCTCAGCAGTTCCAACAATGCGGGCGACAAGGTGCCGGACAGCGATGCCTCAGCCATGCGCCGCCCTCCGCTGCGGTACACGAAGGTCGGCAGTCGAACCCAGGCTGTGCATGACCGCTGCCTCCACAAACCGGATGTAGCACACGCCCAAGGCTCGCCCAGGGTCATGCCCGGCCACATCCGCCAGGCGCTTGTAGCCCCGCGCACGCAGCACCGCTCGCCAGTGGGCGAATTCACGTGCCGCACCGATGACAGCGCATCGTGCCGCCACTTCCAGCGCGGCATCACCGACTTGGCGCTGCAGCCTGAGGCGCTCACGCAATGTGCCCAGGTCCACTTTTGGCCAGAACGGGTCATGGCAATCGGCAAAGCGCGGTAGCCGAGGATCGCTGCTCATGATTATCCCCTCACTGTCCGGCCAGCATGCCGTAACGAATGGCCTTGATCACCGCCGCCACGCGGGTGGGCACATCGAACTTGCGCAGGATGTTGGACACATGGAAGTTCACTGTCGACTCCCGGCACTCGAGGATCTGCCCGATCTCCCAGGAGCTTTTGCCGTACGCACACCACAACAGGACTTGCTGTTCACGTGGCGTCAGGCGAACCGGAGCGTCCGCCAAGGGTTGCTGCGAGTGTCGGGTCTTGTCAGTCATGTTTGAGCTCCACGGGTGATTGCGAGGCATCGCTGCCGATCTGCAGTCACCTTACGAAGCGCACGCCGCACGCCACCACTACGGCGGACTGTAAAGAAACTTCGTACAAAACTGTTTGATGAAGGTTGCGCGAAATTTGCTGACTTTCTTCGTGCTCCAAGCGGCATTTCGCTCGTCTCAACGCCGTTGTTCATTCGCCTATCGCCTGGAGTCGTACAATGCGTTGCGTTTTGCCCTTCTCGTCCTGCCTTGGCCTGCTGGCTGCTTTTGGCAGCGCTCAGCCCGCCTTGGCGGCATCTTCGGTCGAACTGGGCCAGGTGCTGATCACCGATGAGGAACAGAACGACCTGACGGCAGCCAGCGAACGCCTGCGCGAAGTGCCGGGTGCCAGCAATCTGGTGGATATGCAGCGCGTAGGGCAAGGCCGGGTGGCCAGCAACCAGGACGTGCTGGCCTACCAGCCTGGCGTGTTCGCGCAATCGGCGGGCAACGACGGCATCAAGCTGTCGATCCGCGGCTCGGGTATCAACCGTGCGCCGGGCGCGCACGGTTCCGGGGTGTACACCATGTTCGACGGGCTGCCGCTGACCGGCCCGGGCGGTACGCCCTACGAGCTGTTCGAGCCGCTGTGGCTAAGCCGTGCCGAAGTACTGCGCGGCGCCAATGGCTTCGACCAGGGCGCGCTGGCACTGGGTGGCGCCATCAACTACGTCACCCATACCGGGTACGACGCAGCACCGCTGCAGGTGCGCTACGAGGTCGGCAGCCGCGGCTACCAGCACCGGCATATCAGTTCCGGGCAGGTACTGGGCAACCTCGATTACTACGTGGCCCTGACCGATTCCGAGTATGACGGTTACCAGGCGCACAGCAGCGGCAGCGCCAAAGGCATTGCCGCCAATGTCGGCTACCGCTTCAACCCCAACCTGGAAACCCGTTTCTACCTTCGCTACCGGGAAACCCGGAACGAACTGGCCGGGCGCCTGACCAAGGACCAGATCAAGCACCATCCGCGCGCGGCCAACCCTGCCTATCTGGCCCGCGACGACAGCCGCCCTCAACCGGGCAGCACCTGGGTCGGCAACAAGACCACCTTCTACCTCGAAGATGACGCGCGTCTGGAAGCCGGCCTGGTTTACCATGACTACCCGATGGACCTTCGCGAAGGCCCGATGCGCCTGAAAGTGGCTTACACCGATGTCAGCGGTACGCTCAACTATTTCCGCCGCGACACCCTGTTCGGCCACGAAAGCAAGACTACCGTGGGCTGGCGTACCACCAAGCACCTGCCCAACAGCGGCGCTTCGCAGTTCGCGCGCAATGGCGACGTGTTCGGTGCACGTACCCGCGATTTCACTTACCAGGGTTCCGACACCGTGGTGCATGCCGGCAACGACCTGGAGCTGGTGCCCAACCTGTGGCTGACCACCGGCCTGGCAATGATCTACACCCGCCGCGAGAGTGACGTCACCTACCCTGCCGAAGGTGGCAAGGTGAGCATGCATGACTGGGACTATGCACCACGCCTGGGGCTGCGCTACGACATCCGCCCAGACCTGCAGGTCTACGGCAACCTCAGCCGTTCGGTAGAGCCACCCCACCCGTGGTCGCTGATCTGGAGCTCGCCAAGCGTCGGCGGCAAGCAGATCCAGCCCATCGAGATGCAGAACCAGACTGCCACCACCCTGGAACTGGGCGCCCGTGGCGACTCCGCGCTCGGCAGCTGGGACCTGGCCTGGTACTACTCGCAGGTGCGCCATGAACTGCTGGCCGTGGAAGTGGTGCCGAATTTCACGTCGGAATTCAACGCCAGCGCTACCGTGCATCAGGGCGTCGAGGCAGGCCTGGACAGCACCCTGTGGGAACGTGCCGGCACTGGCAGGCTCAGCCTGCGCCAGGCCTACACCTTCAGCGACTTCCATTACCGTGATGACGACAAGTTTGGCGACAACCTCCTGCCCGGCATCCCGATGCACTACTACCAGGCCGAACTGCGCTACGACTGGCCAAGCGGCTTCTATGCCGGAATCAACACGCAGATGGCGTCGAAAGTGCAGGTGGACTATGCCAACAGCTACCACGCCGACGAATATGCCTTGCTTGGCGCGCGCCTGGGCTGGGATTCGCCGAAGCAGGACTGGCAGACCTGGCTGGACCTGCGCAACCTGACCAACAAGCGGTATGCGGCGACAGTGACGCCTGCCTACAACGACGCCGGTAACGACAACGCCCGCTCGACGCCGGGTGAAGGGTTTGGCGTGTATGCCGGGGTTTCCTACAGCTTCCGCTAACCACCCAGGGCCAGTCAGCGCGGGTCATTGTAGGAGCGGCCTTGTGTCGCGAAAGGGCCGCAGAGCGGCCCCGGGACTTTAGCGTTGATGCACCTATTGCCGGGGCCGCGTTGCGGCCCTTTCGCGACACAAGGCCGCTCCTAGAGGGGTTGTGTGCTAGCCAATCAAACCGCCCGGTTCAACTTCACCCACGAAGCGAACTTGTCGACAAACGCCTGCAAGAACGGCCGGGTCTTGTCGTTGAGTTTGCCCGAGTCTTCGAACAGGCTGGCCGCCCCGCCGATATAGGCTTCGGGCATTTGCATGCACGGCATGTCGAGAAACACCAGCGACTGGCGCACCGCATGGTTGGCGCCAAAACCACCAATCGCCCCCGGCGACACACTCACCACCGCAGTCGGCTTGCCACTCCAGGCGCTTTGCCCGTAGGGCCGTGAGCCCACATCGATGGCATTCTTGAGGCAACCCGGCACCGAGCGGTTGTACTCCGGGGTGACGAACAGCACCGCATCGCTACGGCGGATCTCGTCGCGAAAGCGCTTCCATGTTTCAGGGGGCGCGTCGGCCTCGACATCCTCGTTGTACAGGGGCAAATCGCCAATTTCGACTATTTTCAGGGCAAGGCTGGACGGCGCCAGCTCCGAAAGTGCGCGGGCGACCTTGCGGTTGTACGAATCCTTGCGCAAGCTGCCGACTACAACCGCTACCGAATACACCTGGCTCATGGGCAATTCCAACCTTTGCTGGGTAAAGGGACGTTGTAGTTATAGATGACCGTTCCTCGGCGCTTTGGTTTTTTTTCCTTCAAGGGAAAACTTCCAGCGCTGTTCAACGGTCTATGTCCACAGACATTTCCTACGTAATTCAGAGGTTTCCACCCAAATGGCAGCAGTAATGGTCGGCCAGTTCCACGCCCGTGACGCCGAAGGCCGTATCTACCCCGTGCACGAGTTCCAGGAGTCGACCCTGCAACACGACGGCAGCACGCTGGGCGCCCCTATCACCACCTACCGCCTGGCCATCGGCGACAAGGTCAACCACCTGGGTGACAACCGCTTTGAATTGGCGCGCAGCGGCGTCGAGATCACGCGCATTCCTTGATGCAATCCACCGTGTAGCAGCCACTGTCGTTCTGCAGGCCATGCACGTCCGCGACAAAACCGGGGAAGCCCTGGTTGAATGCCCGGGCGAAAGCCAGGTAGTCGACTATCGAGCGGGTCGCCTCGGTGAACCGCTCCCCCGGCATGATCAACGGAATACCAGGCGGGTACGGCACCAGCATCACCGCCGCCACACGCCCCAGCAGCGCCTCGATCGGCACCGCCTCGACTTCGCCACGCACCATCAGGTCATAGGCCCGCGCCGGGCTTACTGCTACTTCCGGCAAGCGCGTGAACAGCCGCTTCAGCTGCTTGGCCGTGGCATTGGCGCGGTAACAGCCATGCAGCTGGTCGCACAGGTCGCGCAGCCCCATGCCCTGGTAGCGTGAGGCATCGGCAGCCACCACGCTGGGCAGGCAACTCCCCAAAGCAGCATTGCCGTCATAGTGGCGTTTGAATTCCAGCAGTTCGGTGAGCAGCGTGCTCCATTTGCCTTTGGTGATGCCCATGGAGAACAGCACCAGGAAGCTGTACAGGCCGGTTTTCTCCACCACCAGGCCCCGCTCCCACAGAAACTTGCTGACCACCGCTGCCGGGATTCCCTGCTCGCCCAGCGCCCCGCCTGCGCTCAAGCCCGGCATCACCAGGGTCACCTTGAGGGGATCAAGCAGCACATAGTCGTCCGCCACCTCGCCAAAACCATGCCACTCGGCCCCTGGGTGCAGCAACCAGTCCTGCGCGGCCAGGCGGTGGATACCTTCGGCGCTCGGCGGCTGCCAGATGCTGAACCACCAGTCATCTGCGGCAATGTGCTCACGCAGGTTGGCAAGGGCACGGCGGAAACTCAGCGCCTCATCGAACATCTCCTGCAACAGCGAGCGCCCGGCCGGCCCTTCCATCATGGTAGAGGCCACGTCCAGCGAGGCGAGGATGCTGTACTGCGGCGAAGTCGAAATGTGCATCATGAACGCTTCGTTGAAACGGTCACGGTCCAGTTGGCGCCTGGCCCCCTCTTGAACGTGGATCATCGAGGCCTGGCTGAACGCGGCCAGCAGCTTGTGAGTGGAATGGGTGCTGAACACCAGCGGGCTGTCCGCGGCGCAGGCAGTGCCCATGGCATAGCGCCCGGTGAAAAACTCGTGGAACGCCGCGTAGGCAAACCAGGCCTCGTCGAAATGCAGCACCTCGACACTGGCGCCCAGGGCTTGCTTGATCAACCCGGCGTGATAGCACAGGCCGTCGTAGGTGGAGTTGGTCACCACCGCCAGCTTGATGCGCTGCCCGCGATCACGGGCCAGGGGGTTGGCCTGGATTTTCGCCTGGATCGCCTCGGGGCCGAATTCGCTGAGCGGGATCGGGCCGATGATGCCCAGCTCGTTGCGCTCGGGGCACAGGTACAGCGGAATGGCGCCGGTCATGATGATCGCGTGCACCACCGACTTGTGGCAGTTGCGGTCCACCAGTACCAGGTCGTCGCGGCCGACCATCGCGTGCCAGACGATCTTGTTGGCGGTGGAGGTGCCATTGATGACGAAGAAGGTGTGGTCGGCACCGAAGTTGCGCGCCGCCCTGGCCTCGGCTTCGGCCAGCGGCCCGGTGTGGTCGAGCAGCGAGCCTAGCTCCGGCACCGAAACCGACAGGTCCGAGCGCAAGGTGTTTTCCCCGAAGAACTGATGAAATGCCTGGCCCACCGGGCTTTTTCGATAGGCGACGCCGCCGCCATGGCCGGGCGTATGCCAGGAATAGTTGGACTGCGCGGTGTGCTGCACCAGTGCCTTGAAGAAGGGTGGCAGCAGGCCATCGAGGTAGATATGTGCGGCGCGTGCCACCTGGCGGGCAAGGAACGGCACGGTGTCTTCGAACAGGTAGAGGATGCCGCGCAGCTGGTTGAGCTCGCTCATGGCTTCGGCGGGGGCGTTTTCCAGGGTCACCTGCTCACCCAGCGCGAAAATCGGCAGGTTGGGCGCGCGCAGGCGAGCCAGGCGGATCAGCTCGGCCATGTTCTGCAGCAGGTGGGTGTTCTCGCCGGCACCTTCTGCAGCGATCAGCATGCACGCCAGGCCGTGGTGGGTGGCAGCGACCAGACGCGCTTCGGCAAGGTCGGCGGCCTTGATGACCGCGAAGCCGTCCTGGCTCAATTCCTCGGCGATGCCCCGCACGCGCTCGCCGGCAACGCTGTCGGCCTTGATGGCGCGGTGGACGATGAGGATGGGGAACTTGAGGTCCTTGTACATCAGGTGGCTACCTCCGAAGGACATGTAGTCCTGATGAGGGTAGTTGTAGGAGCGGCCTTGCGTCGCGAAAGGGCCGCGCAGCGGCCCCAAAAATTTCACAGGCGACGCAAAAATTGCCGGGGCTGCTGCACAGCCCTTTCGCGACGCAAGGCCGCTCCTACAGGGATCGCATCGCCTGCGGCAAAATTGTTAACCCGCAGGCATCTCGGTAAGGGCCTGCCACATGGATGGCCCGCCCGCCGACTTGGCTATGGCCGCCAGCCGCTCGGCATGAGCCTCCAGCTCTTCGGCACTGGCCATGATCACCCGTCCCGGCGCACGCCCGGTAATCCGGCGAATCTCGCTGCCGCCCTGGCCGTCGTCGCCCTCGGCGTCAGCCCCATGCCCGGCCAGCGAAAGGCTGGTCTGGCCACCGGTCATTGCCAGGTAGACGTCAGCCAGCAGTTCCGAGTCGAGCAGTGCGCCGTGCAGCTCACGGCCCGAGTTGTCGATGTCGTAGCGCTTGCACAGCGCATCGAGGCTGTTGCGTTGCCCGGGGTGGCGCGAGCGCGCCAGCAGCAAGGTGTCGAGGATGGTGCAATGCTGGGCGATGTCGGCACGGCCCTGCTGGCCAAGCAGGGCAAATTCGTTGTTGATGAAGCCAACGTCGAACGCCGCGTTGTGGATGACCAGCGTGGCGCCTTCGATGAATTCGAAGAACTCCTCGGCCACATCGCCAAAGCGCGGCTTGCCGACCAGGAAGGTATCGGTAATGCCGTGGACGTTGATGGCGCCCTCGTCGCTCTCGCGGTCCGGCTGCAGGTAGACGTGGAAGTGCCGCCCGGTCAGCCGCCGGCCGATCACCTCGACACAACCGATCTCGATGATCCGGTGGCCTTCGCTGACCGGCATGCCCGTGGTTTCGGTATCGAGGATGACGAACCGTTTATCTTGCTGCTGCTCCACGCGGGGCGCTCCAACTTGCATCAGTTTCAAAGGCGGCGAGTATACCCCAAGCGCCTCAGCGCTGGGCGCGCACCTCATCGACACCACGGTTGGCCAGCTGGTCGGCACGCTCGTTGCCGGGGTGGCCGATGTGGCCGCGCACCCACTTCCAGGTCACCTTGTGGCGATTGACCTGCTCATCAAGCTGCTGCCACAGGTCGGCGTTCTTCACCGGCTCTTTGGCTGCGGTCTTCCAGCCGCGCTTCTTCCAGTTGACCATCCATTCGTTGATGCCCTTCATCACGTACTGCGAGTCGGTGGTCAGCACCACCTCGCATTCGCGCTTCAACGCCATCAGCCCCTGGATCGCAGCCATCAGCTCCATGCGGTTGTTGGTGGTATCGCGCTCGCCGCCCCACAGTTCCTTCTCGACGCCCTTGTAGATCATCAGGACCCCCCAGCCACCCGGGCCAGGGTTGCCCTTGCAGGCGCCGTCGGTAAACATTTCGATGCTATCGCTCATGTACCACTCATGTTCAGTGCTTTTCAGTGTCCGGGTTGGCCGCCGTACGATTGACCTTGGCCAGTGGCAGCGGCAGCAGCTTGCCCATGGGTTCGCGGCGCTCCGGGCGTAACGGCCGCAGGCCGACCACCATCTTGCGCGCCACCAGCAGGTACACCCCGCCGCCAGCGCCCTGCCAGCCGCCGGCTAGCCGTTCCCAGCCCTCCAGGCGTTGCTGCCAGGCCGGTGAGGCAAGCGGCGGACGATAGCACCCGAAGCGGCGTTTCTCCAGCGCGAAGCCCAGCAGGTTCAGCCAGTCGCCCACCCGTGACGCCGAGATGCAGCGCGCCTTGCGCAATGCGCCGTGGCTGAAGAAGTGACGCATGCCCCAGCTGCTCCACGGGTTGATGCCAACGATCAGCAGGTGCCCGCCCGGGCGCACCGCACTGGCGGCCTCGCGCAGCAGGCCATGGGGTGACAGGCAGAAGTCCAGGCCGTGCTGCAGCACCACCACGTCGGCGGCATGCTCGCTGAGCGGCCAGGCCTGCTCCTCGCACACTATCTCCACCCCCGGCAGGGGTGCGCCGAGGCGCACGTTGCGCTGGACCTGGGGGGCGCTGGGCGGCGGCTCGGCGCCTGGCCCGTAGTGCACAAGATAACCACCAAAGAAGCGCCCGAGCTCTTCTTCCAGCAGTTTTTCCTCCTCCTTGAGCATCAGCTGGCCGAGTGGGCCGTTGAACCACTCACGGGCCAGGCTGATCAGCTTGACCCAGTCCGGGTCGGCCTGGGCAAAGGCTTGGTCGGTCATTGCGCTCTCCCTCGAAGGTTCTCGCACCGCGCCATCGCGGCTAAGATGGCCACATGTGCCACGCTAGGCGAACCGGATCCGCACCATGATACAGATCAAAGCTCTCCCCGCTTTCTCCGACAACTACATCTGGTTGTTACAGGATACTGCCAAACGCCGCTGTGCGGTGGTCGATCCGGGTGATGCCGGCCCAGTGGAACGCTGGCTGTCGGCCCACCCCGAGTGGGTGTTGAGCGACATTCTCATCACCCACCACCACAACGACCATGTGGGTGGTGTGGAACGGCTCAAGCAATTGACCGGCGCACGGGTCTGCGGCCCGGCCAAAGAGCGCATCCCGTGCCGCGAACTGGCACTTGACGAAGGTGATCAGGTAACCGTCCTGGGTGTGACGTTCGAGGTGCTGGCAGTACCTGGCCATACCCTGGGGCATATCGCATTCTTCAGTGACCAGCCGCCAACGCCCGTGCTATTCAGCGGCGACACCCTGTTTGCCGCCGGTTGCGGGCGCATGTTCGAAGGTAGGCCCGAGCAGATGCAACCTGCCCTGGCCCGCCTGGCAGCGCTGCCGGAGTCGACCGAAGTGTATTGCGCCCACGAATATACCCTGAGCAACTTGCGGTTCGCCAAGGCCGTGGAACCTACCAACCCACACGTTCAGCAACGCTTCGAAGACGTTACCCGCTTGCGTGCCGAAAATCGCATCACCTTGCCATCAACGATCGGTATGGAGCGCCTGACCAACCCCTTCCTGCGCACCTCTGAAACATTAGTTAAACAAAAAGCAGACGAATGGAAGGGACATTCAAACACCTCGCATGTCGCTGTTTTTGCTGCCTTGAGGTCTTGGAAGGACACCTTCTGATAACCGCAAGATATATCGCAGTTGATGCTCAAAGGTTGACCCGGCCGGGAGCGGTTTCTAGAATCGCCAAAATTTTTCGCCCGGATACCTGTCTCAGCCGATGTCTTCCAGTAGCCGCAGAACCTCTCATTCCGTCGCCCTGACGCGCCTGGCCCAGGTCAGTGCGCTGGCCCTGGCCGCCACCCTGGTGGGCTGCCAGAGCACCCGTCAGCTCGACGAATCCGATAGCGTTCGCGCGCACAACTACCAGGCGCGGATCAAGCACAAACCTGCCCCGCTGCTGGTCAAGCCGGTCGAGCAGGCGCCGCAGGACGTGTGGGAGCGCATGCGCCAGGGCTTCGCCCTGCAGGACAGCATCGACGTCAACCCGCGCATCGAGCAGCAGCGCCTGTGGTTCGCCAGCAATCCGACCTTCATCGAAAGCGCTGGCGAGCGCGGCAGCCTCTACCTGCACTACATTGTCGAGCGGCTTGAAGAGCGCGACATGCCGCTGGAGCTGGCCCTGCTGCCGGCCATCGAGAGCGCCTACAACCCGATGGCCTACTCCCGCGCCAGCGCTGCCGGCATGTGGCAATTCATGCCGGCGACTGGCCGCCACTTCAACCTGCGCCAGACCAACTTCTACGATGGCCGCCGCGACATCACCGCCTCGACCAACGCTGCGCTGGACTACCTCACTCGCCTGCACGACATGTTCAACGGCGACTGGCTGCTGGCCCTGGCCGCCTACAACTCCGGCGAAGGCACGGTCAGCCGCGCCATCGAGCGCAACGAGCGCCTTGGCCTGCCGACCGACTACTGGAACCTGCCGCTGCCGCAGGAAACCCGCGACTACGTGCCCAAGCTGCTGGCGCTGTCGCAGGTGGTGCTTACCCCCGAGGCGTACGGGGTCAACCTGAACCCGATCGCCAACGAGCCGTACTTCGAAGCGGTGGCCATCAATGACCGCCTCGACCTGTCGCGCGTTGCCGCCTTTGCCAACATCGACGAAGACGAGCTGATCCAGCTGAATCCGGCCTTCAAGAAGCGCATGACCGTGGACGGCCCCAAGCAACTGCTGGTGCCCACCGCCAAGGCGCAACTGTTGAGCGACAGCCTGTCCAACCTCAACCCCGAGCAGCTGGTCGCCCTGCAGCCGAACAAGGCCGTGTTCGCCCGTGCCGTGGCTGAAACCAGGGCACCCGTGGCGGCACGCAGCTACCGGGTCAAGCGCGGCGACAACCTGGGTGCCATCGCCAAGGCCAATCGTGTCTCGGTCAAGGACATCAAACGCTGGAACCGCATGTCCGGCAACAGCCTGCGTGCCGGCCAGGTACTGGCACTGCGCGGTGGCAATGCCCCCAGCGCTGCTGGCAACCGGGTAGCTTCATCGGGCAAGCGCACCACGCAGTACAAGGTACGCAAGGGCGACTCGCTGTACCTGGTGGCCAAGCGCTTCAACGTCGAAATGAAACACCTCAAGCGCTGGAACCCGCGCAGCGGCCATGCCCTGAAGCCAGGCCAGACCCTGACCGTCTACCTCTCGCATTGATAAAAAAACTGGGGCCGCTCCGCGCCCCATCGCCGGCAAGCCAGCTCCCACCCTAATCGCAACGACTTCAAGCCATATGCAGTACCTGTGGGAGCTGGCTTGCCGGCGATGGGCTGCAAAGCGGCCCCTTGCAATCCTCTGGGCGGCACTCTTTTTCCAACCCTACCAAGCTGTTACTGTACCCGATCAAAGCCCAACGCCTCTGGATCGGATGCCGACTTGATACGTCCCCTCCTGCTGTCAATCAGCCTGGCCTTGAGCTTCCCCGCAGCCGCGATGGTGAGCGAAAGCCACGGATACGCGCAGTTCGGCACGCTCAAGTACCCAGCAACCTTCACCCACTTCGACTGGGTCAACCCGCAAGCGCCCAAGGGCGGCACCTTGCGGGCCATGGCTTTTGGCACCTTCGATACCCTCAACCCCTACACCTTCAAGGGGTCGAGCCCGATCACCACGCCCAATTTCCAACAATACGGTATCAGCGAGCTGAACGAGCCGCTGATGGTCGGCACCGGCCAGTACGACCCGTCCGGCGACGAACCCACCTCCAGCTACGGCCTTATCGCCCGCTCGGTGGAGTACAGCGAAGACCGCAGCTGGGTCGTGTTCAACCTGCGCCCGGAAGCTCGCTGGCATGACGGCCAGCCGATTACCTCGGCAGACGTGGCCTTCTCCTACCGCACACTGCTAAAGGACGGCCACCCGATGTACCGCACCAACCTGCAGGAAGTGCAGCGGGTGGACATCCTCGGCCCGCAGCGCATCCGCTTCGTGTTCAAACGCGCCGGCAACCCGCTGCTGATCCTGCGCCTTGGCGAAATGCCGGTGCTGCCCAAGCATTACTGGCAAAAGCGCGACTTCAAGGCCACCACCTTCGAGCCGCCGCTGGGCAGCGGCCCCTATCGCATCAGCGAAGTCCAGCCCGGGCGCCGACTGGTGTTCGAACGGGTGAAAAACTACTGGGGCAAGGACCTGGCGGTCAACCGTGGCAAGTACAACTTCAAGCGCGTGGAATACGAGTTCTACCGCGACGCCACGGTGGCCTTCGAAGCGTTCAAGGCCGGCGAGTTCGACATCTACATCGAGCACCAGGCGAAGAACTGGGCCAACGGCTACACCTTCCCGGCCGTGCGCCGTGGCGAGGTGATCAAGGCACAGATCCCGCACCGCATCCCCACGCAAACCCAGGGCCTGTTCATGAACAGCCGCCGGGCCACCTTCAGCGACCCGCGGGTACGCCAGGCGCTGGGGCTGATGCTCGATTTCGAATGGACCAACCGCGCGCTGTTCAGTAGCGCCTACCGCCGCTCGACCAGCTATTACCCCAACAGCGAGTTTGCCGCCAGCGGCCTGCCGACCGGCAAGGAGTGGCTGCTGCTGGCGCCGTTCCGCGACCAGTTGCCTGCCAAGCTGTTCAGCGAACCCTACAAGGTCAGCCAGACCGACGGCCGTGGCATCAACCGCCAGACCCTGCGCCAGGCCCTCGGGCTGCTGGCCGAGGCCGGCTGGAAGCTGAACGGCCAGCGCCTGGTCGACAGCAAGGGCCAGCAGCTGCGCATGGAGCTGCTGCTGGTAAACCCCAATCTTGAACGCATCCTGCAACCTTATGTCGAAAATCTGTCCAGCATCGGCATCGATGCGCGCTTGCGCACGGTCGACCGCGCCCAGTACAAACAACGCCTGGACCAGTTCGATTTCGACATGATTCTGATGACCCTTAACCAGACCCTGAGCCCCGGCCTCGAACAGTGGCTGTACTTCCATTCCAGCCAGGCCGCGACCAAGGGCAGCAAGAACTATGCTGGGGTCAAGGACCCGGTGGTCGACCACCTGCTCGACACCCTTCTGGCTGCGCGCACCCGCGACGACCAGGTCGCCGCCGCCCGCGCCCTGGACCGAGTGCTCTCATGGCAGTACTACATGATCCCCAACTGGTACCTCGACAACCATCGCCTGGCCTACCGCAACCGGTTCGCCTTCGTCACCACGCCGCCCTACACCCTTGGGCTGAACAGCTGGTGGATCAAGACTTCGGAGAAAGCCCAATGACGCCAACGCACCGCCTGCGCCGGCTGGCAGGCAGCCTGTTGCTCGCCTGCCTGAGCCTTCCTGCCCTGGCCGCACCGCAGCACGCGCTGACCCTGTACGACGAGCCACCCAAGTACCCCGCCGACTTCAAGCACTTCGACTACGTCAACCCCGACGCGCCCAAGGGCGGCACCTTCCGCCAGTCCAGCTTCGGCGGCTTCGACAGCCTCAACCCGTTCATCAACAAAGGCGTGTCGGCCGAGAACATCAGCAGCATCTACGACACCCTGATGCGCCAGAGCCAGGACGAGCCGTTCACCGAGTACGGCCTGGTGGCCGGCAAGATCGAAAAAGCCCCGGACAACAGCTGGGTGCGCTTCTATCTGCGCCCTGAGGCGCGCTTCCATGACGGCCACCCGATACGCGCCGACGACGTGGTGTTCACCTTCAACGCATTGATCAAGGACGGTGCGCCGCTGTACCGCCAGTACTACGCCGACGTCGCCGAAGTGGTCGCCGAAGACCCGCTGAAGGTGCTGTTCAAGTTCAAGCACCACAACAACCGCGAGCTGCCGCTGATTCTCGGCCAGCTGCCGGTATTGCCCAAGCACTGGTACCAGAACCGCGACTTCAACCGCGGCAACCTGGAAATCCCGCTGGGCAGCGGCCCGTACAAGGTCGCCGAGGTCAAGGCCGGGCGTTCGGTGCGCTACGAGCGGGTCAAGGACTACTGGGCCAAGGACCTGCCGATCAACCGCGGTTTCTACAACTTCGACGTCATGACCTTCGACTCGTACCGCGACACCACCGTCGCCCTTGAAGCACTCAAGGCCGGGGCGTTCGACTATGCCCTGGAAGTCAGCGCGAAGAACTGGGCCACCGCCTACAACGTGCCGGCCGTGCGCGACGGCCGCCTGATCAAGGAGGAGCTGCCCAACGGCAACCCCACCGGTATGCAGGGCTTCATCTTCAACATCCGCCGCCCGGTGTTCCAGGACGTGCGCGTGCGCCAGGCGCTGAGCCTGCTGCTGGACTACGAGTGGACTAACAAGCAGCTGTTCAACGGCGCCTACACCCGCACCGGCAGCTACTTCGACAACTCGGAAATGGCCGCCCACGGCCTGCCCGACGCCAGCGAGCTGAAGATCCTCGAGCCGTTGCGCGGCAAGGTTCCCGAGCAAGTGTTCAGCGAAGCGTTCCACAACCCGGTCGGCGACGGCAGCGGCATGATCCGCGAGCAGCAGCGTCAGGCCTACAAACTGCTGCAGGAGGCCGGCTGGAAAATCGTCGACGACAAGATGGTCGACGCCCAAGGCAAGCCGGTCAGCATAGAGTTCCTGCTGGCACAGACCGAGTTCGAGCGCATCCTGCTGCCGTTCAAGCGCAACCTGGCCGACCTCGGCATCGAGCTGAACATCCGCAGGGTCGACGTGTCGCAATACATCACCCGTCTGCGTTCACGTGACTACGACATGATCGTCGGCGGCTATCCGCAGTCCAACTCGCCGGGCAACGAACAGCGCGAGTTCTGGTCCAGTGCCGCCGCCGACAACCCCGGCAGCCGCAATTTCATCGGCCTGCGCGACCCGGCCATCGACCAGCTGGTGGAACAGCTGATCAACGCCGACTCGCGGCAAAGCCTGATCGACCACTGCCGCGCCCTGGACCGTGTGCTGCTGTGGGGCTACTACGTGATCCCCAACTGGCACATCAAGACCTGGCGCGTGGCCTACTGGAACCACATCGGCCACCC
>NZ_JABMCW010000360.1:0-5172 GCF_013179705.1 Pseudomonas sp. CM25
TGTCCGGGCGCAGTTCCATGCGCCAGATCAGCCGCGACCCGCAGGATCTGGTGCAGCAGACCCTCAACGAAAACCATCAATATCCCGACGGCCTGGTGCTGTTCCTCGGTACCCTGTTCGCGCCCAAGCAGGACCGCGACCAGCCGGGCAACGGTTTCACCCACAAGGCGGGCGACGTTGTGAGCATCAGCAACCCGCAACTGGGTACCCTGTGCAACCGCGTGACCACCAGCGACGTGGCACCGCGATGGGAGTTCGGCCTGCGCGCGCTGATCGACAGCCTTGGCCGACGCGGCCTGCTGCAAGTGGCTACAACCGCGCGCCAGCCCTGAGCGGCGCGTTTCTCCAGGGAGGGGCGGCATGCACGACGGATCGCCGAGGCGCTGATAGCGCGGCAACAATAATAATAAAGGTCATCACATGAACCCTATGAAGAAGTACCAACGCATCACCGTTGTGTTCCTGCTGCTGATCGGCATCGTCAATTACCTGGACCGTAGTGCGCTGTCGATCGCCAACACCTCGATCCAGAAAGACATGATGATCAGCCCTTCGCAGATGGGCATCCTGTTGTCGGCGTTCTCCATTGCCTATGCCTTTGCCCAGCTGCCCATGGGCATGATCATCGACCGCCTGGGCAGCAAGGTCGCCCTCGGCGCCTCGCTGCTGGGCTGGTCGGTGGCCCAGGCGGCGTTCGGCATGGTCAACAGCTTTGCCGGCTTCATGGGCCTGCGTGTGTTGCTGGGGATTGGCGAGGCGCCGATGTTCCCGTCGGCGGCCAAGGCCCTGTCGGAGTGGTTCGACGCCAACGAGCGCGGTACCCCGACCGGTCTGGTCTGGTCCTCGACCTGCCTTGGCCCGTGCCTGGCACCGCCCTTGCTGACGCTGTTCATGGTCAACTTCGGCTGGCGCGGCATGTTCATCATCACCGGCGTGATTGGTATGGTGCTGGCGGTGTGCTGGCTGAGTTTCTACAAGAGCAAGGCGCGCTACCTGGCAGACCTGGCAGCTGCAGGCGAGCCGCTGCCGCGTGAGCAGCAGACGCCGGCAGCTGCCGAGCAGGCACCGAAGGCCTCTTACTTCGCTGGCTGGCTCGATTTGTTCAAGCACCGCAGCACCTGGGGCGCGGTACTGGGCTTCATGGGCGTGATCTACATGCTCTGGCTGCACCTGACCTGGCTGCCCGGCTACTTCGAGCGCGAGCACGGCCTGGACCTGTACAAGACTGCCTGGGTGGTATCGCTGGCCTATGGCTTCGGCGCGGCGGGCACCATCGTTGCCGGGCGCTTCTGCGACAGGCTGGTGAAGCGCGGCATGAGCGTGCTGGGCAGCCGCAAGTTCAGTGTCATCACCGGCCTGGTACTGGCGGCGCTGTTCACCTTGCCGCTGTCGTTCGTCAGCGGCCTGACCGGCTGCATCATCCTGCTGTGCCTGGCGCTGTTCAGCATCAACATGGCCAGCGCCACCGCCTGGATGATCGTCAACACCATCGTCGACAGCCAGCGCGTCGCCTCGTTTGGCTCGATCCAGAACTTCGGCGGCTACATTGCCGGCTCGGTGGCGCCGATCGTCACCGGTTTCAGCATCCAGTACTCGGGTTCGTTCAACACCGCGTTCATGATCAGCGCGGTGGTGGCGCTGTGCTCGGCGGTGGCGTACTTCCTGCTGTTGCAGGCACCGATTGGCAGTGCCAAGCCCCAGGCTGCCGGCCTGGCCGTAGTGTAGGAGCGGCCTGACGTCGCGATAGGCTGCGCAGCAGCCCCAACATCCCGAACCCGCCACATGAATCCGAGGGGCTGCTGCGCGGCCCGTCCGGCACACCACCTGACCCACGGCACTTGCCAGTCAGGCAGGTCTGTATGTATAACCAGTGCCTGTCCCCGTTACCCGATCTCGCCCCGTGATTGCCCATTCTGTCGACGACCCGTTCTACTACCTGCACAATTTCCGCCAGGTGCTGCTGTGGGTCGAGCAGCGTTACGAAGACCTGCTCGACGATCAGGAACTGTCCTTCTTCCGTACATTCAGCCAACTGGACGCGCCTGCCCAGGCCTTGATGGTGCGCATGGTCATGCGCAAAGGGGAGCTGTTTCGCAGCGATCGCCTGGACTATGCCGAAATCGGCGATACCTGGCAGGCGCTGCAGCCTTTGCAGGCCTTGGGTTGGGTGCGTGAACCCGAACAACTGGCGCTGGAGCAGCTGTTCGTCTTGCTGCGCAAGGACGAACTGGCGCGGTGTTTTGCCCGGCAACTAAGCCGCCCCCGTGCCACCAAGCATGAACTGCTGGCACAACTGCAAGCCCTGGAGCTGGCAGCCCGGCCGCTGGCCGAGTGGTTCCCGGACAGCGAGGTGCGCATCCTGCACTGGTGCCTGCAACCGCTGTGCGACCGCATGCGCCTGCTGTTTTTCGGCAACCTGTACCAGGACTGGTCAGACTTCGTGCTCGCTGATCTCGGCCTGCTGCGCTACGAGCAGGTGCCGTTCAGCACCGATTCACGCGCCTTGCAGCAACGTGCCGAAGTCGATCTGGCGATGGCCTTGCACCAGTGCGCCGAGCGCCTGGAGCAGGGCGACGACCCGGTCGCGATCCTGGCGGCGATGCAGGGCCTGCACAGCGACAATCCATGGCTGAGCAGGCGCCATGCGCGTTTGCAGTTCGCCCTGGGCCAGCAATGCGAGCGCCTGGGCGACTGGGCCCAGGCCCTGGCCGTGTACGCGCAGTGCAGCCATGCCCAGGCGCGCATTCGTCAGGTGCGGGTGCTGGAGCGTAGCGAGCAATGGCCGCAGGCCCATGCGCTGGCGTTGCAACTGGCGGCGGCGCCGGCCAACGCACTCGAGGTGCAGGCGCTTGAGCGCATGCTGCCGCGCCTGGCGCGCAAGCTTGGCGGTCCGCCACAGCGGCGCCAGCGGGTCGCGCCACTTGAGCTGATCGAGCTCGAGCTGCCCCGCGAGCACGCCGCGCTGGGCGTGGAAGAAGCCGTGCGTCAGCACCTCGCCGAAGCGGGTGGGCATGTGCATTACGTGGAGAACACGCTGCTCAACAGCCTGTTCGGCCTGCTGTGCTGGGAGGCGATCTTCGCCCCGGTAGCTGGCGCGTTCTTCAACCCGTTCCAGTCTGCACCCCAGGACCTGCACGACAGCGACTTCCAGCAGCGGCGAAGCGCCGTGTTCGAACGCTGCCTGGGGCGCCTTGACGATGGCAGCCATCGCCAGGCGATTCTCGATTGCTACGCGGCCAAACAAGGCTTGCAGTCACCGTTCGTGTTCTGGCCCATGCTCAGCGAGGCGCTGCTGCAGCAGGCGCTGGCGTGCCTGCCGGCCGCTCAGCTGAAACACTGCTTCGTGCGCCTGCTGCAGGACATTCGCAACAACCGCGCCGGTATGCCCGACCTGATCCAGTTCTGGCCCGAGCAGGGTCGCTATCGCATGGTCGAGGTCAAGGGCCCCGGCGACCGCCTGCAGGACAATCAGCTACGCTGGCTGGAGTTCTGCAGGGCCAACGGGCTGGCGGTCGCGGTGTGCCATGTGCGTTGGAGCGAGGCGTCTTGAGCTACAGCGTGGCAGTGCGCGCCCTCTGCGAGTTCAGCGCCAAGGTCGGCGACCTGGACCTGCGCTTCACGCCATCGCCGTCCGCCCAGGAAGGCATCGAAGGGCACCGGCGGGTAGTGGCGCGGCGCGCTGCTGGTTACCAGTCGGAAATCACCCTCGAAGGCCAGTTCGACACCCTGCGGGTGCGCGGCCGCGCCGACGGCTACGACCCGGCCCACAACCGCCTGGAAGAGATCAAGACCTACCGCGGTGACCTGACGCGCCAGCCCGCCAATCACCGCCAGTTGCACTGGGCGCAAGCCAAGGTCTACGGCTGGTTGATGTGTCAGGCACGGCAACTGCCCGCCATCGAGGTGGCGCTGGTTTACCTGGATGTCGACAGCGACGGCCAGACGCTGATCAGCCAGCACTGCACGGCTGACGAGCTGCAGGCCTTTTTTGAAACCCAGTGCCAGCGTTTTCTGACCTGGGCCCAGTATCAGCAGCGGCGCATGGCCAAACGTAACGATGGGCTACAGGCATTGGGCTTTCCCTATGCCCAGTTCCGCCAGGGCCAGCGGCAACTGGCCGAAACACTGTACAAGGCGGTGAGCACCGGCCGCTGCCTGATGGCCCAGGCCAGCACCGGCATCGGCAAGACGCTCGGTACCTTGTTCCCGCTGCTCAAGGCCATGGCGCCGCAGCAACTGGACAAGCTGTTCTTCCTCACCGCCAAGACGCCGGGCAGGGCACTGGCCCTCGATGCCATGCACCAGATTACCGCTGCCACGCCGCAGCCGGCCTTGCGCACACTGGAGCTGATTGCTCGCGACAAGGCCTGCGAATACCCCGACAAAGCCTGCCATGGCGAGTCCTGCCCATTGGCCGCAGGCTTCTACGACCGCCTGCCTGCAGCGCGCGAGGCCGCGGCGGCCGTGCCCTTGCTGGACCGTGCCAAGCTGCGCGAAGTGGCGTTGGCGCACCAGGTGTGCCCCTATTACCTGGGCCAGGAGATGGCGCGCTGGGTGGATGTGCTGGTCGCCGACTACAACTACTACTTTGATGCGCATGCGTTGCTGTTCGGCCTGACTCAGCTGAACCAGTGGCGCGTCGCGGTGCTGGTGGACGAGGCGCACAACCTGGTCGAGCGCGGGCGCAACATGTACAGCGCCAGCCTTGACCAGGGCCAGCTGCTGGCCTTGCGCCAAAGCAAGCCACACGGGCTGGTCAGCGCGCTGGACCGGTTGAACCGTCAGTGGAACGCGCTGTACAAAGAGCAGCGTGCGCCCTACCAGGCCAGCGAGTCGCTGCCTGAATCCTTGTTGCGTGCCCTGCAGCAGTGCATCGGGCTGATCCAGGAGCAGATGAACCAGTCGCCCGCGCACATGGACCCGCAGGTTTTGCAGTTCTTCTATCAGGCGTTGCAGTTCAGCCGGGTTGCTGAACTGTTTGACGAGCATTTTCTGTTCGACATCAGCCAGCGCCAAGGCCCGCGCAAGCGCCGACTGGCGACCCTGTGCCTGCGCAACGTCACCCCGGCACGCCTGCTGGCCCCGCGCATGCAAGCGGCACGCAGTGTGACGCTGTTTTCTGCCACGCTGAGTCCGCGGCACTTCTACAGCGACCTGCTGGGCATGCCGGCC
>NZ_JABMCW010000361.1:0-5164 GCF_013179705.1 Pseudomonas sp. CM25
CCACGAGCTGAACCTGCAGGCCCGCTACACGCCGATTTCCGAGGCGGACTACCAGCACTGGGCCGACGGCCAGGGCGAGGCACGCCATATTGTCACCCTGCTCAGCCGCAAGATCACCCCCGAGCAGTTGCAGCGGGTGAGTGCGGTCATCAGCCAGTATGGCCTGACCATCGAGCGTATCGAGCGCCTGTCGGCACGTGTTGCGCTGGATGTGGAGGCCGGCAAGGGCAAGGCTGCCATCGAAATTTCGGTGCGCGGCGTACCCAGCGATGCCCAGGCCCTGCGTGCCGACTTCTTCGCCCTGGCTGAAGAGCTGAGCGTCGACATCGCCTTCCAGAAGGACGACCTGTTCCGCCGCAATCGCCGCCTGGCGGTGTTCGACATGGATTCGACGCTGATCGAAGCCGAAGTCATCGACGAACTGGCCAAGGCGGCCGGCGTGGGTGAGCAGGTGGCCGCCATCACCGAGCGGGCCATGCGCGGTGAGCTGGACTTCCGCGCCAGCTTCAAGGAGCGCATGGCGCTGCTCAAGGGCCTGGATGTGGGCGTGCTGGACGAGATCGGCGCATCGCTGCGCCTGACCGAGGGTGCCGAAAACCTGTTCGCCGAGCTCAAGCGCCTGGGCTACAAGACCGCAATCCTGTCGGGTGGCTTCACCTACTTCGCCCGCCAGGTGCAGGCACGCCTTGGCATCGACTATGTGTTTGCCAATGAGCTGGAAGTGGTAGATGGCAAGGTGACCGGTGTGGCTGTAGAGCCGATCGTCGACGCCCAGCGCAAGGCGGAGCTGCTGCAGAAACTGGCCAGCGACGAAGGCCTGCAGCTGGAGCAGACCATTGCCGTGGGCGATGGCGCCAACGACCTGCCGATGCTGTCGCTGGCCGGCCTGGGCGTAGCGTTCCGCGCCAAGCCGCTGGTACGCCAGTCGGCCAAGCAGGCGATTTCCACCCTGGGGCTGGATGGCGTGTTGTACCTGCTGGGCCTGCGCGACCGCGACGCACGCGGCTGATCTGGAAATTCAGGGCTGCTTTGCAGCCCTGAAAAAAGGCCCTGCATGTGCAGGGCCTTTTTCATATGGCTTGAATCAAGCCTGCACAGGCACCGCCAGCTGCTGCCCCATGCGTACCGCCGACCCGGCACCCAGACTCTCAGCCCACTTCACCTGCTCTGGCCCGAACAGCACGATGGCGGTCGAACCCAGCTTGAAGCGGCCCAGCTCGGCACCTTTTTCCAAGTGAATCGGCGCACGGCTGCCCTCGTCATAACGGAAGGTCTTCAGCTCACGCTTGGGCGGCGTCACCAGCCCGGCCCACACGGTTTCGATCGAAGCGACGATCATGGCGCCAACCAGTACCACCGCCATCGGCCCGCGTTCGGTATCGAACAGGCAGACCACACGCTCGTTGCGGGCGAACAGCTCGGGGACGTTCTCTGCAGTCGTCTGGTTGACCGAGAACAGCCGGCCCGGCACATAGACCATTTCGCGCAAGGTCCCGGCCAGCGGCATGTGCACGCGGTGGTAGTCCTTGGGCGACAGGTAGATGGTGGCGAACTCGCCGCCCATGAACGGCGCGGCCATGGCCGGGTCACCACCCAGCAGCTCCTGGGCGCTGAAGCCGTGGCCCTTGGCCTGGAAGATGCGGCCATGCTCGATCGGGCCGAGCTGGCTGACGGCGCCGTCGGCCGGGCAGAGGATGGCGCCCGGGGTCTCGTCCAGCGGGCGGGCGCCGGGTTTCAGGGCGCGGGTGAAGAAGGCATTGAAGTGCTCGTAGGCACTGAGGTCCTCGACCATGGCTTCGGCCATGTTCACCTGGTAGCGCTTGGCGAACCAGGCGGTAAAGGCGTTCTTGAACCAGCGCACGCGGCACTCGGCGATGCAGCCGGCCAGCCGCGACAGCAGGTGGTGCGGCAGCAGGTACTGGCTGATGATGAACAAACGGGATTTCATGCAGGTTCCTTAGACTTCTACAGGCGTGTCCGGGTGGTTGCCCCATTCGCTCCACGAGCCGGCATAGGCCTTGACGCGTGGATAGCCGAGGGATTTGGCCACCAGGTAAGTGAAACCGGAGCGGCGGTGGGTCTGGCAGTGGGTGATCACTTCCTTGTCGGGGGTGATGCCCAGTTGCTCGAGAACTTGTTTGATGTCTGGGCGGATGCGCAGGTGGTCGTTGAGGTCCATGCCGGCGGTCCACTCGAAGTTGATTGCGCCGGGGATGTGGCCAGCCTTGGCGGCCAGCACCTTCTCGCCGTTGAATTCCTGCGGTGCGCGGGCGTCCCAGACCACCAGGTCATCGGAGCCCAGGCGGCTTTGCAGGTACTCGCGGGTTGCAGTTGGGGCGCTGTCGATGTGCAGGCGTACCGGGGCGGTGCCACTGGCAGGTACCTCGGTGGACAGCCTGTCTGCCGGCCAGGCCTGGATACCGCCATTGAGGTAGTGGTAGCCCTTGTGGCCGATCACGTCGAGCAGCCAGATGAAGCGCCCGGCCCAGCCGCCGCCCTCATCGTCATACACCACGTACACGGCATCATCGCGGTGGCCGAGCTCGCTGAACAGTTTTTCCAGATCGCCCAAGGGTGGCAGCAGGCCGGGCGCGGGGGGCTGGCCAAGCTGGGTACGCTTGCCTTCGACAAAGCGAGCGCCGGGGATATGCCCGCTGACATAGCGGTTGGCACTGCTGAGGTCGACCAGGATCAGCTGCGGCGAATCCAGGCGGGGCAGCAGGTCCGTGGCTTCGATCACCAGGGGCAGGCCGGTAAAGTCAGTCATCCACGGTCTCCAGTGTGGAAAGAGGGGCGATTGTAGCGCAAGGCTCAGCCCTTGCGGTTGGCAAACACCGACAAGGCTCGCTCGATGCATTGCGCGGTTTTGCCGAAGGCTTGCACGCTGATATCGGCCAGCGGCCGGCAGCCCTGGTCGGCCACCAGCAGCATCAGCACCTGATCGTTCACCGCCAACGAGCGTAGCAGCACATGCTCGCTGCGGAACAAGGCACGCAGCGGCGCGGGCAGCAGGGCGGAGAACTGGCTGTGGTTTTCCGGGGTGATGCGCAGCTGCCCGGCCTGGGACAGCAGCTTCTGCAGCAGTTTGTTCTGCGACACTTGCAGGGCCAGAGCGCTTGCTTCCTTTGCCAGGCCGGCGATCTGCTGCACGCGCAGGTAGTCGCTGGCCTTGTCCAGGCTCAACAGCATGATGCGCTGCATGCCGCAGGCCAGCAGGGCCTCGCGAGCCTGCGTCGCCAGGTGCACGGTGTTGGTGAACGGGCTGGGCTGGGCCAGCAGGTCCTGGCACAGCGTGCGCCAGCGCGCCAGGTCGTCGCTGCTCGGTGGTGGCGGGGCCAGCATGTCAGGGTGCGGGCGGCGTTGGTGCCATGGCCAGATCAGCGCTTCGGCCGGGTGGAACAGGGCATGGCGGGCGTGGCGACGGGCGCTGGCGGCAGCCTGCTGGTGCATCTGCTGCTGCACGTCTGCCAATGAAGTCTGCAGGTACAGCGCGGTCAGCAGTTGCCAGCGCAGCAGGTGCGGGTTGTCCCAGCCCACCTGCGCTGCCAGGGCCAGATTGTTGGCCAGCAACACAGTGTTGGCCGGCTGGTTGAACCAGCGGCGCAGGCCGGGTTCTGCATCCAGGCGGTGTTGCTGGCTGAGCAAGTCCTCGTCGCGGGCGATGCTCAGTACCTGAGCGAGTTGTTCGCGCTCTTCCAGCAGCAGACGATAACCCTGGGTCACCCACTGTGGCAGCCGCCAGTATTCCGCCATGGTCTGACACAGCGCCATGATGCGCACGCCAAATAGCTCGTCCTCTACCAGGGCGGCGTCCTCACCCTTGTGGATAACCCGCAGTTCCCAGGTGTCGAGCAGCTTGGGGTAGGCCAGCGCCAGCGGCCACAGTGGCGACAGGAACAGCAGGCTACCCCAGTGAATTTCTTGCCACAGCCGCGCCAGACGGCTGGCGAACAGGCCGCTGGCCTGTTGCGAGGCATGCTGGCTGATCAGCTGAAACTGGCTGAGCACCGGCGGGATATCTTCGACCGGCACCGCAGGCAGGCGCTTGAGCAGCTGTGCACTGCGCTCCAGGCCCAGGCGGTTGAGAGCGACCTCCAGGCTTTCGGCGGGCTCGGCCTGGCTGGCATTGGTGGGGTGATTGGCTTCGCGCATCACCGACAGCACCAGCGCCGGGCTATCCTGCATCAGTTCGGCGATATCGCGCAGCGAGCGGCGGCTATCATTGATGGCGGCCATGACCCGGTCGTAGCTGTGCTTCGGCACGGGGATGCGAACACTCTCCAGCAGCTTTACCCAGGCCTCTAGCGTACGTGGAGCCTGAGCGGGCACCTTGGTTTCAATTGGCATTTTGACATCAGTCCGAACTGGCTTTTCGCTTTGAGTGGCTATAGTCTGGCGCAGTTCTGCCGATAAGTAGAAGAAGAGTTTTAAAGCTCCCGTCTCTCACCCTGACCACGACAGCAAGTGCTTTGAACCTATGGCTAAAATTATCGGCATCATCGTCGTATTCGCGAGCGTGCTCGGCGGGTACGTGCTCTCCCACGGCAAGATCGCAGCGCTGATCCAGCCGTTCGAAGTACTGATCATCGGCGGTGCGGCCTTCGGTGCATTCCTCCAGGCCAACCCCGGCTACATGACAATGCACGTCATCAAGAAGTCGATGAAGATGTTCGGCTCGCGCTTCAGCCACGCCTACTACCTGGAAGTGCTGGGGCTGGTCTACGAGATTCTCAACAAGAGCCGTCGCGAAGGCATGATGGCCATCGAGGCCGACATCGAGGACGCCGCCGCCAGCCCGATCTTCGCCAAGTACCCGACGGTGCTGGCCGACGAGCGCATGACCGCATTCGTCTGCGACTACCTGCGCATCATGTCCACCGGCAACATGGCCCCGCACGAACTCGAGGGCCTGTTCGACATGGAACTGCTGAGCATGAAGGAAGAGCTCGAGCACCCGTCGCATGCCGTGACCGGCATCGCCGACGGCATGCCGGGCTTCGGTATCGTTGCGGCGGTACTGGGTATCGTGGTGACCATGGCCTCGCTGGGCGATGGTGACCAGGCGGCCATCGGCATGCACGTGGGTGCAGCGCTGGTGGGTACCTTCTTCGGTATTCTGGCTGCCTACGGCTTCTTCGGCCCGCTGGCCAAGTGCCTGGAGCAC